>USBW01000055.1 GCA_900553045.1 uncultured Mycoplasmatota bacterium
CCAACGCTTGAAGAGTTAAATGCTGAACTTATAAATAATTTAATCGAATACGATAGTGAATTTTTATCTGGATTATCCATTCCTGGTGAATTGTCTATTGAAAAGTTAGAACAATTTAAAAAAATTATTAACTTTACAAAGACTTCTACTATTAAATTCAATCATGATGACTCTTTTAGCTACGATGGTAATTCAAGCAGTAGAAGTAGTAGAGTACGTCAATAACCACTTTAAAAGTGGTTTTTTTATTGACCATATTTAGAAAAATTTTATTATAAATAGCTATCTTTTAATTAAAACTTTTAATTATCTTGGTTTTTTTCTTACTTTTACCTTTGTTTCTTGACTTGCTAAGTCTTTTAGAGGTAAAATTAACCTATAAAAGGAGAGAGAATATGATTGACATTAATTTAATACGTAATGACCGTAAAAAGGTAAAAGAAAATATTAAGAAGAAGTTTCAAGACGAAAAATTGCCCTTAGTAGACGAGGTTTATGAGTTAGATATTTTATTAAGGGAGAAAAAACAGGAAATTGATAAATTGCGCAATGGCCGAAAAGTATTGAGTGAAGAGATAGGTAATCTTATGAAAAATAAGGAGATAGAATTAGCTAATTTACGTAAGAAATCAGTTAATGAGATCAATTCCCGCGTTGAGAGTTTAGAAATTGAAGAGGCCGAATTGCAAAATAAGATTAAAGAAAGAATGCTTTTAATTCCTCAAATAATCGATGAAAGTGTGCCAATTGGTAAGGATGACAGTGAAAATGTCGAGCTTGAAAAATATGGTGATTCAGTTGTTCCAGCTTATGAAATTCCGTATCATGCTGATATTTGTGAAAAGCTAAATGGGTTGGATAAAGAAAGTGCTGGTAGAACATCTGGTAATGGTTTTTATTATTTGATGGGTGATGTAGCAAGACTGCATTCTGCTTTGCTGTCTTATGCAAGAGACTTTATGATCGATAAAGGTTTTACTTACTGCATTCCTCCATTTATGATAAGAGGCGATGTAGTAAGTGGTGTCATGTCTTTTAAAGAGATGGATGCTATGATGTATAAAATTGAAAATGAAGATTTGTATTTAATTGGAACTTCTGAACATTCAATGATTGGTAAGTTTAAAGGCCAATTAGTAAAAGAAGAGGAATTGCCAATAACGTTAACTTCATATTCCCCATGTTTTAGAAAAGAAGTAGGAGCTCATGGTATTGAAGAAAGAGGGATCTATCGTGTCCATCAGTTTGAAAAACAAGAGATGGTAGTTCTTTGTAAACCAGAAGATGCTTTTACTTGGTATGAGAAAATGTGGCAGTATACAGTAGAGTTTTTTAGAAGTCTAGATATTCCGGTTAGAACTTTAGAATGTTGTAGTGGCGATTTAGCAGATTTAAAAGTAAAGTCTTGTGATGTTGAAGCTTGGAGTCCAAGACAAAGAAAATATTTTGAAGTGGGTAGCTGTTCAACTTTAGGAGATGCTCAAGCACGTCGACTAAGTATTCGAGCTAAAGCCAAAGAAGGAAATTATTATGTTGCTACCTTAAATAACACAGTATTAGCTTCCCCAAGAGGATTAATAGCTTTACTTGAAAACAATTATCAAGAAGATGGTAGTGTTAAAGTTCCTAAAGCTTTGCAACCTTATATGGGAGGACTAGAAGTCATTAAACCGAAACAAAAATAAGCTAAATTAAGCATAAGAAATTATGCTTTTTTAATTGCCTATAAAAATAGTAAAACAAGACCAGGGGGGGTATGTATATTTTTTCCCTAAGCAATCCATATTATTAATGGTGATGCAATTTGAAAATACTAATAACCGGAGCATCCAGCGGCATAGGTTTAGATCTGGCTCTTGCCCTAGCAAGAAAGAAAAAAAATGATTTTATTTATGTTACGACACATTATAAGGAAGAGATCAAAATAGTAAAAGAAAAAGTTGATAAATTGGGACTAGCTAACAAAATAACCTGTTTTAAATTAGATGTTACTAAGAAAAAAGATCGGAACATCATCAAAAAACTAGATCTCGATTGTCTTGTTTTGCACGCAGCAACCGGAGTAGGAGGATCAATTTTAGATTTAGGTGAAAAAGATCTTTTAAATGGTTTTGATGTCAATGTTTTAGCCACTGTTGAACTGATTAAACTTTTTTTAAAAAGACCAAACCCAAAAAATAAAAAAAAGACGATCTTAGTCACCTCTTCTTTAATAGGAATTATGCCAGTTTCTTTTTTAGGAGTTTATTCGGCAACTAAAGCTTCGCTTATTAGTATTATGACAAGCTTAAGGCAGGAGTTAAAACATACTGCCAGTAATATCAAAATAAAATTGATTGAACCTGGCGCTTATAAGACAGGATTTAACGATTATATGATAGCTAAAGTTGAGAGCAGTATCAACAAAAACTCTTTGTTTTACAGCAAGAAAGAAGAAATTATTAAGAAGATGTGCAGCATTTTTAATGTTATTGAAAAGAAAAATACCCGTTCGATTGTTAAAAAGATGTGTAAAGCAATCTACAGTGAAAATAATAAACTAGTTTACCGTTCCCCGCTTCTTCAAGTTATTGGAACAAAGTTATATACGATTTTTCTAAAATGAATAAAAGGTTGTCTTGTAATTGAAAAAAAGCAATTTTACTTTAATCGAAAAATTGAATTTGACTACTTAAAGATGCAAGAAAGACGATTTTACTAATTTGCAGAACATCTTTTTTTGTTTTATATTGATAACGAAAAGAGCAAAACTCTTTTCAAAAAGGGAGGGGGAGAGGTTAGAGGACTAAGGCCATACCATCAAAAAACCAAGACTTAATCAAACTAAAATCGTTACTCCACAGCTTTAGTCCTCATTTTAATTAAAAAATATCGTAAATTTTATTTAAGTATTTTTTTAAATGTGATATAATTTTTCATATAAAGTTTAACATATAATGTAATAAGTGGAGATGACTTATCAATGAAAAAATATTATTGCATCGGGATCAAGGGTGCTGGTATGAGCACACTTGCCCAAATTTTATCCGATATAGGCAATGAAGTTAGTGGTTACGATGATGACAAGAAGCCAAAATATACGGAACAGGGTTTGAAAAAAAGAAATATTAAAATTTATTATGATCATGATCATGAATTAGATCCTGATACAATTGTTACATACTCAAAAGCTTTTCATGAAGATCATCAAGAATTGCAAAGGGTTAGAAAATTAGGCTTAAGGATTGTCAAATATAATGAGATAATTGGTGAATTAGTACAACAGTTTTCAACAATCGCAGTTTCTGGAACCCATGGAAAGACGACAACGTGCTCTTTAATTAGTCATATTTTAACCAATACAATAGGCTGCAATTATTTTATTGGAGCAGGTGATGGTTATGCGGACAAAAATAATAACTGTTTTGTTTTAGAAGCTGACGAATATAATCGTCATTTCTTAGCATATCAACCAGATTATGCAGTCATTACCAATATAGAGTTAGATCACACAGAATGTTATAAAGATTTAGATGATCTAAAAAAAGCCTTTGAAGAGTTTGCTTCAGGTGTTAAGAAAAAAGTTATTGCTTGTGGAGATTCTAAAACTGTAAGAAGTATCAAATATAATCAAGAAGTTCTTTTCTACGGATTTAATACTGACAATGATTTAACTGCTAAAAATATTGTTTTAAATGAAACAGGATCTTCTTTTGATGTTTACTACCAAAAAGAGTTTTTGGCTCATTTTAAAATTCCTTTGTATGGGGAACATAATATTTTGAATACTTTGGCTGCGATTGCTATTTGTTTACAATATAAAATTAGTATTGAAAATATTTATGCTTATTTAAAGACTTTTCATAATGCTAAAAAACGTTTTTCAATTGAAGAAGTCTGTGGCTGTACTTTTTTAGATGATTATGCCCACCATCCAACCGAGATTACTGTAACTTTGCAAGCTGTTCGTCAGAAGTTTCCTAATAAGCGAATTGTAGCTGTCTTTTTACCAAATACTTACTCTAGGACGCTAGCTTTACGTGATGATTTTGTAAAAGCATTATCTAGTGCCGATAAAGTTTTTGTAACAGCGATTCACTCTGATCGTGAATTGCAAGAGGAGTACCCTAATGTTAGCTCCGATCTTATCATTAAAGAAATTCCTGATGCAGAACTGATAAGTGAAGAAACCATTTCTAAATTAGATAATGAGATGGACTCAATCGTTTGTTTTATGGGTTGTGCATCAACTACCGCTATTAGAACAGCTTATAGAAATCGCATAAAGGAAGTAAAAGGAGAATAGAAATGGATATAATAAAAATTCCCGTTGGTTACTTACAAGCGAACTGCTATTTATTAATCAAAGAAAATAATTGCTTAATAATTGATCCGGGAGATGAAGAAAATAGAATAGTTGAAGAAATAAAAGAAAGAGAACTAAAACCATTGGCTGTTTTAGTGACGCATCATCACCTTGATCATGATAAGTATGCTAAGGATTTAGGAATGATTTATGGTATTACTGTCTATGATTATCATAATCTTTTTGAAGGAACTAAACAAATTGGCGATTTTCAGTTTGAAACAATTTATACTCCAGGTCATACTAGTGATAGCATAACTTTATATTTTCCTTTAGATGACTCTTCATCAGGTGTTATGTTTACTGGCGACTTTCTTTTTAAAGGATCTATAGGTAGAACTGATTTAGAAACGGGTAACTATAAGGAAATGTTAACTAGCCTTAACAATCTTAAAAAGTATAAAGATTCAGATATTACTATTATGCCTGGGCATGGCGATGCGACGACTATCAGTTTAGAATTTAGTGAAAATCCTTATTTGCGAGAACTTTAAAATGTTTTCGTTAACTCAAATTGTCGCTTTAATAATTTTACCATTTAGAGTTAGAAATAAATTGTAAAAGAAAAAATGTTAGCGATGAATAGGGAGAAGTCTTCTTTATGCTTTCTAGTATATTTTGATTTTAATCCTTATTCAAGGTATTATAATTATCAAATAAATTGCAATAATTTAGATTTTGATAAAAAAAACTATTGTCAAAAAAAACTAATTGTGCTATATTTATATTGCTAACTTTTTTGGCAAGATAGTTCAGTTGGCTAGAACACGCGGTTCATACCCGCGATGTCGGGGGTTCGAATCCCTCTCTTGCTACCAAATGAGTATTACTAGATATTTATCTAGTTTTTATTTTATCTAAATAAATGAGGTGGGAGATGTTTAAAGAAAGAAAAGTCACTTTAGTCATCAATGCTCAAGAATATGAAGTGATTTTAGAAAAAAGTGTTGCTGTCGATGAATTGCTTAAGTTACTACCATTAAAAATCTTAATGCAGGATCTTAATAATAATGAAAAATATTATTATTTAAACAAGCCCTTACCAAGTGAACCTAGCAATGTATCAAGGGTCGAAAAAGGTGATATTATGTTATATAATGATAATTGTCTTGTAGTATTTTATCAATCTTTTATTACACCTTATCAATACACTAGGCTTGGCAGGATTAAAGATCCATCTTCCTTAGCTAAAAATCTTAAAGATAAAAATATTATGGTAATTATCAAATAACTTTTATACTGGAAATTGTTCCAGTATTTTTAATATTAAAAACAATGTGATAACTTGCTATAAGTGACTTATCACGTTTTTTGTAAAATATTTTATATGTTTTGGCTACTAAAGAGCT
>USBW01000056.1 GCA_900553045.1 uncultured Mycoplasmatota bacterium
CATTTGGGCTTCAATTTCCATAGCGCCGGGAACATAGATACCATCCCGGTAAATGTGAAGCTGGTTATTGATCTTTACAATGTGATTATTGTTCTTCAGATACACCGCAAACTTATCAAACAGAAAGGTTATGAGATTTCTCTAGTTTCGAGTCTTCTTCTCGAATAGAAAAATCTTTTTTTTTGTTTTTTTATATGATAGAATATTTTTAGATGAGTAGGTGATAATATGAATGAGAACGATCAAAATAGAAATAAAGAAAATGTCACTAGCAATGATAATACTAACTCACCTTTTGAAAACGTCTCTTTAGACGATCATGATGTTAACCTTATTAATAGCTCTGATAGAAATAGTGATCTTAATCAAAACTATGGTGGCTCTTCTGATATAAATTTTGGGTCTAGAGAAACAAGTTATAATAAACCTACTGATGCTGTAGCAGGAGTAAGTAATATTGACCCTCATGTAAAAGAGGAGAAGACTAATGACTCTATTAATGACAAAAATGACCATAGATTTAATAATCTTAGAAACAAAACTGCTAATATAGGGAGCAAGTTTAATAATAAAAACTTTTTTTCATCGCCTGATCTAGACGGCGAATATCCTGATGATAGCCTTGATAATAACTATGGACAGCAGTCGTTATCTAACTTGTCTAATCGCTTTAAAACTACTATTTTTAATCGTTCATCAAAGAAAGATAATTCTTCTTTTAAAAAGAAGAATGTTGTTAATAATAATTCCAATAATGAAGAAAATGATAATTTCAGTTCTGATAAAAGTAAAAATAATGAAAAATCTGATCGTGGTAATGATAAAAACGATTCTGATAAGGCTTCTTTCTTTAAAGATGAGAATGACCAGTCTGAAAAAAAACAATCCATACTTTCAACTACAGTAAAAAAATTTATTTTAACTCATTTGCCTTTAATAATTGGTCTGATTATTATTTTGGGAGTTATTTTATTAATTTTGTTTTTAGTTATTTTTGTAGTAGTTTTATTTGGCGGGGACCTAGGAATGTCAGGCAATGGTTCTTATGGTTATGATGCTGCCACAACTGATGAGCTAGATTTTATGTGTGGGATGGCTAATCCTTTTGGTGATAATCGTAGTTACACAGTTACTTCTTTTTACGGTTGGCGTGTACATCCTATTTCGGAAGATAATAGATTTCACTACGGTATTGATGTAGTTGGTTCTAGTGATGAAGCTCCAATTTACGCTGTTGCTGATGGCGTAATTCAATCAATTAATAATGACCCTTCTGCTTCTTTGGGGATCAATATAGTTATTCGTCATAATGATACATTCACTACACAATACGGTCATATGTCTTCTTATGTTAGTTCTTTACAGGTTGGTGATAGCGTCGTTAAAGGAGAACAAATAGGTAATCAGGGTAATACTGGTGATAGTACAGGTCATCACTTGCACTTTATCATTTATAAAGATGGCGAAACTATTAGTTCAAATCCTTTTTTTGGTTATTCTGATGAAGGTTATGAATCATGTATTAATGATCAAGTTAATGGTGCTAGTTTAAGTACAAGTTGTAATACTGATGAGTCTGCCGATGCTCGTTATATGGGGGCTGATGGTTTTGAAAAAATTTGTACTACTAAGAAAGACGACTCTTCATTAGTTGTTTCTGACGATGATCATCAGCGAGTTATTGATATTGCTAATCGTGAGGTTGATAATTGGCAAAGACTTTCTAAATCTCAAAAAGAAAATAGAATTAAGGAATATTTAAATTCTGCTGGTGGTGGGTATAGGGTTGACCAATATTGTGCATCTTTTGCTACTTATGTTTTAAAAGAAGCAGAAGTTTTTGATAAGATTGGAAAATTGTCTACCTCATATCGTTATTATCCACTGACTACAGTTGCTAACTTTCCAATGTATATGGAAGGTGGAACCGGACAGTGGCATGATCTGAAAAATGGTTCTTATATGCCTAAAGCCGGTGATTTAATTATTATTGATTGGTCGGGTGGTCGTTCAGTAGCTGACCATGTAGGTATTGTAGAATATGTTGATGAAAACAATATAGTACATACTATTGAGGGAAATCGCGGCAATACTTTAGTAGGAAATTATGGTAGTGTTGGTGATGTAGCAAAATTTACTTATTCTTATAACTCTTCAATGATTTATGGATATTTTAGTTGGTAGTCGTTAATGATTTAAAAAGTAATTTTAGTTTTAATATTTTATAGATTGAAAGGAATGATTCTTAGAATGAAAAAAATAATATTTGCCTGTTTTGCTTTCTTTATTTTACTTTTTAAAGTTAATGCTGTTAGTACTGCAGACTATACTCTGGAAATAAAAGAAGACGGAACATTTATAGAAAATATTGAAGTTTTTGTGGATGACTATGAAAGAAGGCCTAATAGTGCTGACCCTTATGCAGAGTTATTATTTTTAGATAGTCCAGCGACAGTGCAGAATGATTACTATAATAAAACTGTTACTCAAAATGGGAACGATTATACTGCTTCTTTAAATTATACATATAACGAATATAAATTTAGTAAATCAACAGTTTTAAATACTTGTTTTGAAAATAAAGATTTTGAAATTGGAATCGACGGATATGAATTTGATCTTACCGGTTATTTTATGTGTGGTCTTGCTCCTGTGACTAATGTTAAAGTTATTACTGATTTAAATGTTACATCAACCAATGGAACCAGAAATGGTAATGTTTATTCTTGGTCTTTAAATGAAAATTCTAATGTTAGTATCAGAATGAATATTTCTAAACCTCAGGAAGAAGAAACACCTATCATTGATGATGATCCTGTTGTTGACGATAATCCTACTGTTGATGAGGGCTCTAATACTACTTTTATTATTGCTATTGTTGTTTTAGGAGTAGTAATTCTTGGTATAATTGGTTTTTTAATTTATAAATATTTTAAAAATATGGCTAACAATAGGATTTAATGTATAAAAAAAATAATTCTTTCCATTCTATAAATGGGAGGAATTTTTTATGAAGAAAATTTTATTAAGTATCTTTTGTGTTTTTGCTATTGTATTATTAAGTGGCTGTGAGATGGATAATACTCCTACTAGAAAGGTTGAAAGATTCTTAGATAATTATCGTAATTTAGATGAGACAGTCATCAATCAGATGAATGATATTGTTGCAAGTGATACGATGATGAACGATGCCCAAAAAGAAGAGTATCGTAATGTTTTAAAAAGACAGTATCAAGATTTAACTTATACTATTAAAGATGAGACTGTTGATGGTGATACTGCTGTTGTCACAGTTGAAATTGACGTTTATGATTATTATAAAGCAACCTTGGATTCTGATGCTTATTATACTGCTAATCCAGACCAGTTTAAAGATGATGCTGGCAATCTTGATCAGTCCAAATATTTAGATTACAAAATAGAAAAGATGAAAAATACGATGGAACGTGTTAAATATACAATAGATTTTACACTGAAAAAAGAAAATGGCAATTGGATAATGGATGAAATTACTGATGCTACTAGACAAAAGATTCATGGCTTATATGCCTATTAGACTTTTGTCTTTTTTGTTCTTATTTTTTAACTTTAAACATATATTTTTCTAGGTGATCCTATGAAAAAAATCTTATTTGCCTTGGTTGTTTTTCTTTTTCCTATTTCTTGTAAAGTTCTAGCTTTGACCGTTGATTCTAAATCTTTAGTGGCTATGGATATGGATAGTGGAAGAGTTTTTTATGAGATAAATCCTGATGAGAAAAGGTTAATTGCTTCGACGACGAAGATAATGACGGCGATTTTAGCTATTGAATCAAATAAACTTGAAGACATTGTTGAAGCTAAAGAAGAGATTTTAACAATGTATGGTACAAATATTTATCTTGAATATCATGAACACATGTTGCTATTAGACTTAATTTATGGACTAATGTTAAGAAGTGGCAACGATGCTGCAGTCGTTATAGCTTCTCACGTTGGTGGAAGCGTTGAAGGCTTTGTTAATATGATGAATAATAAAGCAAAAGAATTAGGAATGACTAACACTGTCTTTACCAATCCAACGGGCTTAGACGATGAGACAGAAAACTATTCAACTGCAAGGGACTTAGCTATCCTTTATTCTCATGCCTATCAGAACGAAACTTTTAGAAAAGTTGTTTCAACAACTAAATATACTACCACTACTGATTATAAAAGCTACGTTTGGTTGAATAGAAACGAGTTGTTATCTACTTATAAATATGCTACAGGAGGTAAAACAGGATATACACCAAAAGCTGGGCGAGTTTTAGTTACAAGCGCTTCTAAAGATGATTTAAATATTGTTATAGCCTCTTTCAATTCTGTTTATGATTATGCCAACCAAGAAAGGATCTACGAAGATATTTTTGATAATTACGAAAAAGTTATTATTTTAGATAAAGATAATTTTTCTTTAAAAAACGATCGTTATGATGGTACATATTATATTAATAATTCTTTTTCTTATCCTCTTACTGAAAATGAAGAGAAGCAAATTACTAGAAAAGTTGATTTATATGATTTAGAAAATGTCCAAAACAATGATAAAGTAGGAGAGATCTATGTTTATTTAAACGATGAGATCCTAACTAAAGAAGCTGTTTATCTTCGTACTGAGGAGCTTTCCTTATTAGATAAAATTAAAAACTTCTTTAAAAATTTACTTGCCTTTGACTCTTAAATTATCTATAATTTTTACTAGGTGATTTTATGGAACGTTTACAGAAGGCCATTGCTAGTACAGGATATACTTCAAGGAGAAAAGCTGAAGAGCTAATTTTAAAAAATCAGGTTATGGTCAATGGGAAAATGGTTAATGAATTAGGTTATAAAGTTGATCCTAACGATACTATTGTAGTTGAAGGAAAACCTTTAAATAAAGTAAAAAAGGTCTATTATCTTCTTAATAAACCTCGTGGAGTCTTATCAACTACTAAAGATGATCGTGGCAGGAAGACAGTGGTTGACTTAATTGATTCAGATGTTCCCATTTATCCGGTGGGTAGGTTAGATTATGATACGACAGGTCTTATTTTACTTACTAATGACGGGGAACTTACTAACATATTAATGCACCCTAGTAGTAAGATCGATAAAGAGTATGTAGCTAAGATTCCTGGCATTCTTTATAAAGATCAGGTCGAAATTTTGGAAAAAGGCGTGATGATCGACGGCAGAAAGACTGCTAGAGCCAAAGTAAAAACAAGATATGATAAACGCAAGGATGTCAGTATGGTCTCAATAATAATTCATGAAGGCCGTAATCATCAAGTGAAAAAGATGTTTGAAGCAGTCTCTAAGAAAGTTCTTAAACTAAAGCGTGAAAGAGTAGCTTTCTTAGATCTTAAAGGACTTAGATCCGGTGAATATCGTCCTTTGACTATTAAAGAGGTTAAAAAATTATATCAATATAAAAAGTAAATTTAGGCATTTTTCAAAGATGTCTTTTTTTCTTGGATTTTTTAAAAATTTATCCTTTTTTTAGTTTTAGGGTATGTTATAATGTACAGCATTTTATGGCACATT
>USBW01000057.1 GCA_900553045.1 uncultured Mycoplasmatota bacterium
AGAAGAAATGAATTTAGAGATTGCCAGTGAATATTTAAGTATGGCAGCGGAATTGATTGAAATGAAATCCAGCCATCTCTTACCACGAGAGAAAAAACAAGAAGAAGATGCTTTTGAAGAAGATGCGAAAGAACGATTGATTCGACGATTACAAGAATATCAACAGTATAAACAGATTGTAGGAAGTTTGAGACAGTTAGAAGAAGATCGTCATTTAGTCTATACCAAAGATCCTTCTAATTTAAAAGAGTATCAAAAAGAAGATACTACTTTATCAGAAGATATTACACTCGATCGTTTATTAGAAGCATTTCAAGCCATGTTGAAAAGAAAAGAATTAGAAAAACCATTACATACAAAGATTACAAAAAAAGAGTATTCAGTATCGAAACGAAGTAGTGAGATTAAAGAGTTATTAAAAAAGAAAAAACGTGTAGAGTTTGAAGAGTTATTCCAAGAATGGAGTAAAGATTTTGTCGTAGTTACGTTTTTATCTATTTTAGATCTAGCAAAAAAACAATCTCTTGTGATTGAACAAACCCACAACTTTGACCGAATTATATTATCAGTAAAGGAGGATTCACATGAACCAGAAAGCAGTCATTGAAGGAATTTTATTTGTATCTGGTAGTGAAGGAATCACTCTAGAGGAACTGGCCCGTGTGTTAGAGAAAAATGAGGAACAAGTAGAAACATTGTTACAAGAATTAAAGAAAGACTATCAGAGTGAGGAAAGGGGAATTCAGTTAGAAAAATATGGGGATCTTTATAAGTTAACAACGAAGAAGGAACATAAGTCTTATTATGAGAAACTGGTATTCGTCCAAGATAATCCTAATTTGAGTCAAGCAGCTTTGGAGACATTGGCAATTATTGCTTATAATGAACCAATTACCAGAGTAGAAGTCGATGAGATCCGTGGCGTTGGAAGTGCACATTTAGTAAGAAAATTGCTGATGAAGAATTTGATCGAAGAACGTGGAAAGTCGGATTTACCAGGAAGACCTATGATGTATGGGACAACAAAGGAGTTTTTAGATTTCTTTGGATTGAAAAGGAAAGAAGATTTGCCAACGTTAGATAGTCAAATTGAAGTCATTGATTTAGAACCAGAATTATTTGATTCCAAATACCATGAAAGAGATTCTATTTCTTAAGTGGGAATTCCTAGAAGAATTAGTTATTTTTACTAATTCTTTTTTGTTTTTCTCATATATTATAATGAAAGGAGTGTGAATATGGATAATATCTACGAAAGTGCGATGCAAAAAATAGAGTGCGATACGAAAGTTTGTAGACCTGGTGCGGTTTTTGTAGGCCCTACTGGACCGACGGGGCCAACGGGACCCTCTGGTGGACCAACTGGAGCAACGGGACCTACTGGACCTACAGGACCTACGGGACCAACTGGACCTACAGGACCATAGTAACCTTAATATTAAAAACGATTCATCACGAATCGTTTTTATTTTTTTAAAACTCAACAAATAAATCTGGGTCATAAATTACTCCGTCAATCTCTAGAAAAATAGAATACTCCCCATTCAAACCCTCAGCATTAATGTACTTAGTTACAACAATGCCATTTTCATTTTCTTCTTCAGTAAAAATATCTACACATAAAGCTGTATATGGCCTTTTACTGATCTTAACGTTGTAATAATTAGCTTGCATACCTTGATACAATATAACATTAAAGGAAGTATTCCTTAAAAATTGTCCGCTTACTACTAAACGATCTTTTTCCTTAGTAACAGTAATATTACGACTATTATAATTATCATCAAGTTCATGAGTAATTAGGAAAGGTGCAAATTTCTCTTCATCTATTAAAGTAGTTCCTAATGAACCAAGCTCAGTAGCCTGTTCAAGTACAAAATTTTCATTTGCAGCATAAAGACTCATCTTTTCTACTCGATAATTATTAGTAGGAAGCTTTAATTCAAAGATTATCTCATCATTTAGTAATTCCACTGTATCAGATACAAGAGTAGTATTTTCACTGAAACCGGCAGGTTGATTAGAATTTTCACCATCAACATAAACAATGCCACCAGAATGAACAATATAATGATTCTTAGCTAAATAATCAACATCAGAAATATATGGTGAATAAAATTCGCTACCTCGTTCTTTACCATATTCCCAAACTTGCTCAATTGTCATATTTTCAGTATCAATCTTGTACATTACTCCCCTAGTATAACTTGAAGAAGCAGGAACATACTCCTCTTCTATTTTAGATTTATTATTACCATTATCTAAAATAAAGACATAACCTTCAGGAGTTATCATAGCAGCATGTTGACTCCACTGCCATTCAAAATCATCGCCAACCGGAGAAAAGAAATACTTTTGATATTCTTCACTCCAATTAGTAGGATCCCCAATAATCCAATTTAGTTCTAAAGTCGTATAATCAATATTAATTACTGCATCCTGATGACGGCCAGATAAAGTTATCGAGTTAGTCTTCTCATCATACCAAACAGAGTTATTATGGAACCAATCATATTCTATCCAGTTCTCACTTTTGCCATCTTCCATATTCAAAATATTTTTTAAGTCGATTCTTTTTACTATATTTCCTGTCGTGCGATCAAGTTCAACGATGTAATCTTCAACAGTACCGGCCTCATTATTAAAGTCATCACTAGCAACTAATAAATTCCCATTTGGCATCTCGTAATAATCATGATGATAACCACCTTCTAAACTGTACTCAACATAAATCTTTCCTAAAAGATCCATCTCATACAAACCAGTCATATAATAAGGTGAATTAATCAAACGCTCAGTACTAACTAACAAATGGCCATTCTCTAAACGATTAATTTCCCATAAAGCATAATTTGTCAAGTACCAACGTACATCACCATTAACATCATAAGCACAAGTATAACCACTACTAGATGGTGTATAAAAATATAAATCATTCGTCAAGTATTCTTCGTCTTTATAAACATCTGAAGGTAAAATAAAATCTTCAGGCAAGGCTTCTGTCTTTATCTCAACTGTTTTCCTTACATCGCCACATTTAATTATTACTTCATTAGTATAGTCAGCATAAAGGCCATAAATAGGCAAATAATGTATTTTACTTTTTTCAAAAGTATGTTCATAAGTACTGAGATCATCTTTACCGACAATCGTAACTTCTGGTGCGACTTCCTCTTCTGTCTCAAACATAACTAAAGCTGTAAGTGGTGAATTACCATAAGGATTTACTATAATGTTAGGATTATCTAAAGTATAACCCGCAGTAGTAAAATCTTCTTCATAAGAAGTTTGTAAAGCAATCATGCTAGTAGTAGAAGAAACAACATTCTTACTAAAGTTAAAACTTCTAAGCACTAAAATAATTCCTAAAAGTAAAACTAAAATTAGCACCGAAACTATTATAATTAATTTTTTCTTTTTCTTATCCATTTAATCCCTCCACACTTTTAATCATAATATAAAAGTTCAATAAAACAAGCACGGGACAGTTGAAAAAACTCAACTTAAAGTTGAGTTCTTCTAACAATCAGTTTCAAGCGAAAGAGGAATCTTATAAGAGATTATCTCACCACTTAATGTTTCAGCATCAATTTCTAGATTTAAAGTATCCTCGGTATATCTAGCACAAGTTTTTTCATAATCATCGATCTTAAAATTTACATCTTGCAAAAATTCTTCAAGAGTAATTGCCTCATTACCTTCATAACTATAATTACTTATTTTTGTTTTAATATTGTTATTATTTTCATACAAAGTACAATTAATGCTCCGATATTTTAAAGTATCATCGCCACCACAATAAGTAATGTGAGAAATATAAATAGAAGATTTATTAGTATTATAAGCAATACTTCCTGAAATGTTAAAATTGCTACAGTTAGCAGCTAAAGTTTTAAATTCAAAATCTTCATGAGTCGTAAGAACAAAATGAAAAATAATAAAAAATAACAATAATATAAAAACAGAAACACCAGCTATCAGCCAATAATTTCGATGCTTCTTTTGAGTTTCTTGGCCTTCTAAAAGATCTTCCATATTAAGATTAAAATCTTGACAAATCTGTTTTAAAAGAGCAATATCAGGAAGACTTTTCCCATTTTCCCACTTAGATACTGCTTGATAAGTAACTCTGTAATTTTTAGCAAAAGCTGCTTGAGTAAGATTATTATCTCTTCTTAGTTTTTTTATTAATTTACCAATTTTATCTTGATCCATTACATCACCTAATCATAAAATTTCTAAAAATATTATAACATAACTAGTTAAAAAGATGAAGTTCATCTATCGCTATTTTTATACTCTATGTATACTCTAGCATGGGAAGGCAAAAATTGTTCACTAGCAATAAGTTCATCAAGAAAAGTAGAACTTACCAGTAGTATTTTTTCTACCTCTTCAGGTTGAATTACTAAAGTTTTAAGATCTAAATCCTTTTTTAACTTATATAAATCGATTAAGCATGGCCTATTAAAGTGTTTAAACTGTCCGACAAATTGAAGTTCATCTTTCTCTAATAAGAGTTCGACCTCTTCATTAGTCTCTCTTAAAATAGCTGTCAAAGAATCTTCTGAATGTTTAACATGACCGCCGATAAAACTATAATAACCACCTTTTTCAAAGCTTGATTTCTCTAACAAATAATCACCATTTTTATTTTGAATAATAATGACTGCCAATTTAATATAACCATTGGTAAAACTTGTCCCTCTTACAACAGTCTTTCCAGTCAAGTTACCATTTATATCGTACAAATCTAATAATTCCATCTTAAAGCATGTTCTTCCTTTTTAAAATTAAAGCAATAACCGCTGATAAAACAAAAGAGAAAATAATTATTAAAATGAAACTAAATGGTGATTTTCCAAGCTCTCCTAAATAAACATTCATTCCCATAAATGAAGCTACCATCGTCGGAATAGAAAATACGATTGTTATTCCTGCTAAAAATTTCATTATATCATTTAAATTATTAGAAATAATAGTAGCATAAGTATCCGTCACACTAGTTAAAATCTCCCGATAAATAGTAACCATTTCTATAGCTTGCTTATTTTCGATCAAAGCATCGTCCAATAAATCAACATCATCTTCATACAAAGATAAAATATTGCCTTTGGCCAACTTTTCTAAAACAACATCGTTGGCTTTTAAAGATGTAGAAAAATAAACTAAAGTTCTTTCAATATTTAAAAGATAAAGTAGTTTTTTATTATCTGTCGATTTATACAAACTAGCCTCTTTACTATTAATATCCTCATTTATAGCCATTAATTCTCTTTGATAAAAACTAGCAGTCCTAAGTAAAATCTGAATAATAAACCTAGTTTTCTTCGCAATAGAAAAATCACGAACTTTACCAATTTTAAAGTCTTCTAGTAGCTCCTGTTCTTTTAATGAAATTGTAATAAAGTAGCCATTATTGACGATTATCCCTAATGGTTCAGTATTATATTTATGTTTGTCCTTATCGTTAGCATCAACTACATAAGGAGTATCGATAACAATC
>USBW01000058.1 GCA_900553045.1 uncultured Mycoplasmatota bacterium
GAAGATGCTGTTTTTAAAAATTTAATCTTTGAATATAATAATTTTCTACTAAGAGCGCAAAAGCTTGGTCTACTAGTTTCTAATGGAGTAAAACTAGATTCTATTTTTCTTAAAAAACAATTAGAAATGGGTAGATTAGTAGTATTAGCAGGCATGCAGGATTCCTTTTTTCACGCGATCTTATTATGTGGTTTTACTGCTGATAAGTTTATAGTGTGTGACCCTCTTAAAAGCCAAAAAATAAAAATGACTAAAGAGGAGTTGGAAAGCTTTATGATGACCCCAATTGGTAGCTGGGCAATTGTGGTCTATAAAGACTAAATAAATTAGTAGAAAGATGATGGTAATTTGAAACCAGACTATAATCGCAGTATTTTATCAGTGAGTTCTTCTATTTTAAAATATTATAGTTTAGATGCTAATTATAAGTCACTTGCTGAACTAGATGCTGTTTTAAAAAATAGATATAAAAATATTGTCTTTTTGATTTTAGACTGTTTAGGAGTTAATATTATTAATAATAACTTATCCGAGAATAATTTATTGAAAAAGAA
This sequence comes from uncultured Mycoplasmatota bacterium, assembly GCA_900553045.1. Taxonomy (GTDB): domain Bacteria; phylum Bacillota_I; class Bacilli_A; order RF39; family UBA660; genus UMGS1572. Next base: position 555 of record USBW01000058.1, read on the forward strand.
TATTTTAACAACAGTTACAACAGTTTTTCCATCGACAACAGTCGCTGCTACTACTGCTTTTCATTCTGGTTTGTCGCCATATGAAACTGGTTGGCTTGGTTGGATGCTTTATTTTAAAGAATATGATCGCATGATTGAAGTTTTTTCTGGTAAAGACTTTTATACTGAAGAAAAAATTATTGATCCACCAGGGGAAACTTTTTTAAGGTATGAACAAATATATGAGAAAATTTGTAAAAAGAATCAAGAAGTAAAATTTCATAAAATATTTCCTAGTTTTGCAGAGAATGGTTCTAAAACTTTTGAAGAACTTTGCTCAAAGATTAAGCTTGCTTGTGAAAATGAATGGCAAAATCTTATTTCTGCTTATTGGGACGAGCCAGATCATACTATTCACTACAATGGTGTTAAATCAAATGCTACTTATGAGGTTCTAAAAAATATTGATGATAATTTGAAAAAACTTGCTGAGGAGTTAAGTGATACTTTAATAATCATCTCTGCTGATCATGGGGCGGTAGATGTTAATGAAGTCTATTTAAATGAAATTAAAGAACTTGATGAGCTGTTAAGTAAACCACTTTCAATTGAATCACGATTTGCTTCATTTTTTATAAAAGAAGGGATGCAAGAAAAGTTTTTAACAGAATTTAAAAAACATTTTAAAGATAAGTATAAATTATATTCTAAAGAAGAGTTTTTAAAAGAACAGTTATTAGGGTTAGGCAAGAAGCATGAAAGGATTGACAGTTATCTAGGAGATTTAATATTTATTAGTGAATCTAATTTAGCAATAAGATATGCTTTGCCTAATACTAAAAAAAGTTTCATGTTGCAGACCATGCTGGACTTACTAAGGATGAGATGTTAGTACCCGTAATTGTTGTTGAATGTAAAACTAAAAGCCAAAAGTTTAAAACTAAAAGTTAAAAGTTAAACAAGAAATGAGGAAATTTTATGAGTAGAATAATTGTCGCTATTGGTGGTGGTGAAAATGGAAGATGTCTTGATGATGGGACGTTTTTACCATATGAAACAGAAACTATTGACCAAGAAATAATTAAGTTTGCCCAAAAAGAGCATCCTAACTTTTTATTTATAGATCATGCTATGGAATCATTAGAAATCCAAGAAAGTTATTTCAAAACAATGCAAAAAATCTATGGTGAAAAATTTGGCTGTCATTGTCAAGTTTTAAAAAGCAATGAATTAAATGATGTTAAAAAGGTTAAAGAAAAAGTAGCTTGGGCTGACATCATCTATGAAGGTGGTGGCGATACTAAGTTTATGATTAAGTTATGGCAGGATACTGGTTTTGATAAAGTTTTATACGAAGCTTGGAATCAAGGAAAAGTAATATCTGGAATATCTGCTGGAGCTGTCTGCTTCTTTAAATCTTGTAATTCGGAGACAGATTCTAATTCAACTGTGGAGACTTTTGAGACAGTGGACTGTTTAAATTGGTTTAATGCTTTTATGACACCACATTGTAACGAAAAAGGGCGATATGAATCAACGAAAGAACAATTGAAAGCTAACCATGAAATTGGTCTTATGTTGTCTAATAGGTCCGCTTTAGCAATAGTAGATAACAAATATAAGGTAATTTTAAGTGAAGATAGTTCTTTTTCACCATATGTTATTAAAGCATATTGGGATCAAGAAAAATACAAAGAAGTAAGAATAAATAATACTTTAGAGTATAAATCATTAGAAGAATTACTATCAAAGAATTTAAATTAAACTTAAAAAATGGAAAAAACGTTTTTTAAGAGTTTATAAGTAATAATCATAATAATTAACAATTTTTTTGAGTCATCAGAGCGATGATTCTTTTTTTTACAAATATCTTGCTTGACTTCCTTTAAACTTTATTATATAAGATAAGTACGGGAGATGAGAATTGTGTTGACGATGCTTGAAAAAATGCGAATAAATGGAGTTTTAAAACTTGCTCTTGAGGAAATTACTTATGAAGATATTATTGGTACTAACAATAACCGACCTTATATCTCTGAAACCATTGAATTTTTACTTAATAAAGCTTGTAAGGTTCTTGAGACTAACGATTCTCCAAAGCTTTTTAATAAACTTTTAAAAATTATTGATTTAATAGTTATCTCTAGTAAAATTACCAATCAAGAACTAGCTCCAATCTTTAAAGATAACTTAGAGATCTTAACTAAACTTTATGAAGATTACGAGCGCAAAGATACTATTCTTGATGAGGCCTTTAAAAACTTTAATGCTAAATATACAGTTTTGCAAGCTTTTAATCTTCTAGAACCCTTAAACGAACAAACTTTTTTTATAGATGCTCCTGTTTTAGAAACTTCTGATAAACAAGAATTAATTCTTCTAAAAGAACAAATAAAAGATTTAGTTAAAGCTAACGAAAAATTACAAAAAGAAAAAGAAAAGTTAAAACTAGAAAATCAAAAACTTCTAAAAGACAATAAAGATCTCTCTTTTAAAGAGACTCAAGCTTTGAAAGAAGCCTCTAGAAAAGAAGCTAACCTAAAGCACTTAAGTAACTTAGAAGAAGCTGTTATAAACGAACTATACTCTAATGGGCAAAGTCTTGCCTCGCTTAAAGAAAACTTAACTTCTAAAGGCTATACAACTACCTTAAGTGAACTTGCCGAAGTTTTAAATAGTCTTCAAAAGCGTCTTTTGTTTACTCCTTTACAATTTCTAGGAGGAAAAGCTATTTATAACCTTAACTATAATCCTTCCTCTTCCTTAAACACTTTTAAAATCTATCCAGTTGATTATACAGTACCTTTAAATTTAATAATTGCTTCAGATTTTCATCTTGACTTAAATACTAAGCTCGATAATTGTAAATTTGAAGAACTATATGACTACTGTGTCCTTAATAATATCAAGTGTATTTTAAATCTAGGTGATTTTTTTGATACCGTCTGTTCTTCAAGTAGTTTTACAAGAAGCCTCTCTAATCTTTTAGATACAGAAAAACTAATAGATAAAGTGGCTACTACTTTTCCTAAAGCTACGGGAATTTATCAAGGGATCTTAGCAGGAAATCATGATCGTCTCTTTAATAGTCTTGCTTTATCGCCAATTGAAAAACTAGTGGAAAAAAGAGAAGATTTCTTCTTTTTGGGCTATGATCATGCTTTAGCAGAACTTAGTCCTGCACTTACTGATAACGCTTTATCACTTCATCACATCCGTTATCGCTATGAAGGAATTGAAAATAGTAACGATGTTCAAAACTTAATTAGATCCTCTTTAAAAGGACAAGTTGATTTAAATAAAATAACCTTTAGTTTATTAGGGCACACACATCGTAGTTTTGCTGAGCTGGCTCATAATTTTAGTTTTATTCCTTCCTATACTAAAGATCGCTTTCAAAATGGGGCTTGGCATTTAAAAATATATTATAATAGCGATAAAACAATTAATTATATTATTTTTATCCCTCTTGTTTTAACCGATAAACTTTATCGTGCTGGAGAGTTTGTCCATCAAAGTAAGCATCAGCGAAGTCTTGGAAAAAGTTAATTTTCTTGTATCATTTTCCTTTATTTTTACATCTGTTTACTCTTTTGTACTGCACAAAATTTGCCAAACCTACTATATTATGTTATAATAAAGAAGCTTTTTAATTTTTTGAGGTGATAAATTTGAAAAAGCTTTTAATAGTTAGTTTGGCAGTATTATTCTTATTAAATACTACTAGAGTTCAAGCTCAAACTAACGAAGAGACAGTAGATACTTTAGATATTGTCAAAGTAATGGAATTTGATGTAAATGCGGTTAGTGATGAAGCTGTAGTTGAAGAGATCGTTTATGAAGATATGACTTTTAATGAACTTTCTTCACAACTTAACAAGTCTTTATCATCGACTTTAACTAATAAAGGCGAAATCTTTGCTAAAAGAGCTTTAGAGTACGAAGTTGATCCTTATTTAGCTTTAGCTATCGTCTTACATGAGACTGGCTGTAAATGGGGTTGTAGTAGTCTAGTAGTTAACTGTAATAACGTTGGTGGTGTAAAGGGAAGTCCAAGCTGTGGTGGTGGATCATATCGTTATTATTCTTCGCTTGATGAAGGAATTACTGCTTTTATCCGTAATTTGAAATATAATTACTATGACTATGGTCTTAATACAGCTTATAAAATGCAACGTAAATACACAGGTGGTAGTACTACTTGGGCTTCAAAGGTTGAAAACTATATTGCTGAAATAAAAAATAAATAGGTGGTAACTTGGATAAGTTTTTAATAATTAATAAGGAAAAAGGCTATACTTCCCGTGATGTAGTTAATATTTTAACTAAGATCTTTGGTACAAAGAAAATTGGTCATTTTGGGACTTTAGATCCTCTTGCTACTGGTGTTTTAGTAGTAGGGATAGGTAAGTATACTAAGTTTTGTGATTTAGACTTATTCTCATCAAAAGAGTATCAAGTAGAAGTCTTACAGGGAGTTAAAACTGATACTTATGATATCACTGGTAAAGTGTTAGCTTTAGATAACCACTATCTTTCTAAGGAAGAAGTCCTAGAACTTTTAAAAACTTATACCAAAACCTATCTACAAGAAGTACCTATTTATTCGGCTGTCAAAGTAAATGGCAAAAAACTTTACGAGTATGCTAGAGAAAATTTAGAAGTTGTATTACCTAAAAAAGAAGTGACAATTTTTAAAAATGAATTACTTGCTTACTCTTTAAAAACTTTCACATTTAAAACTGAAGTCAGTAAAGGGACTTATATTAGAAGTTTGATTAATGATATGGCCAATTCTAAAAACTGTTTGCTTACTATGCAAAATCTTAAAAGACTGCGCCAGGGTCCTTTTACGATTGCTGATGCTTATACTTTGGATAGTGTTAAAGCAGGTAACTTTAAATTTTTAGATCTTGAAGATATTTTAGATTATGATATAGCTTATCTTGATGCAAAAAATAA
>USBW01000059.1 GCA_900553045.1 uncultured Mycoplasmatota bacterium
GAATCGTTAGGAGAAATGCCATTGCCGCCATATATCAAAGAACGTCTAGATGACCCAGATCGTTATCAAACGGTTTATGCTGAAGAAAATGGTTCAGCTGCAGCACCAACTGCTGGACTTCATTTTACAAAGGAATTATTAGCAGAAATAAAGGCTAAAGGAGTTAATATTGCTTATTTGACTCTTCATGTAGGTCTTGGTACTTTTAGACCAGTTAATGTCGAAGATGTTAAAAAGCATAAAATGCACAGTGAATACTATGTTATGAGTCAAAAGACAGCGGATATTTTAAACAGCGCCAAACAAGAAAAAAGAAGAATAATTTCTGTTGGAACGACCTCTGTTAGAACTTTAGAAACCGTAATGCAAGAGTATAATGAATTTAAAGAGTGTTGTGGCAATACCGACATATTTATCTATCCAGGTTACAAGTTTAAAGCAATTGATGCTTTAATTACTAATTTTCACTTACCGAAATCTACACTTATCATGTTAGTCAGTGCCTTTGCCGGCAAAGATTTCATTCTTAAAAGCTACCAAGAAGCAGTAAAAGAAAGGTATCGTTTCTTCTCCTTTGGAGATGCGATGTTTATAAAATAATATGTTAAAAATCAAAGACATCTTTTATGATAAAATATTAAAACAAATAGCTTTAGGAACAGTCAAAGTAGGAGATTTTATCTTTAATATTGGTTTTGATACGATAGTAAAAGAGGATAATAAAATAATTAAAGAATACCATAATTCTAACGACATAACTTTAGAGATAAAAGATAGAAAGCTTTTTGATGAAGCGTTAGAAAAATATACAAAAACTTTCTTCAATCATATTAAAAAGGAAGAAAAATTTTAAAAAATTGACTACGTCTATTTTGATGGTGATGAAGAAAAAATATCTGAATTTATTCTAGCTACAGCATTTAATAACGCGAGCTTTTATGATTTTCAAAATCCTGTTAACTATTTAAATAAAAGAATCGACTTCTTTAACTGTCCACTTTTTCATAAATACCATGATAAGACAACGATTTTAGAAAACGTTGATCTGCTTGATGGAAGCAATATAAGTGTTCAAGTAGTAAAAACTTCACCAGTTCTAGAGACTCCCTATAAATTTTCTCAGCAAATTTATAGGGATGATGAAGTTTACCATCTACCAGATATTTACTATGGTATAAGTGCTGGTACTTGTTATATTTATGCGATAAATAGTAAGAAAACTAACAACGACAGCAAATATGTTAAAAAAATTAATCGTCTTTTATATAAAATAGAGCAAGGGATCACTTTGAAAGAAGAAAATAACTTTTTAAAAGATACGACAAAAAGTCATGTGTTAGCTTTATTACTATTTATTAAAATATTAAATAAAAACAACATTTCTAATCTTGAGATAATTGATTATTTGCCGATTAGACATCAAGCCAAAGAACAGGCTAACAAATATAAAGCTATGAAAATTGAAAGTCCTATAGAAAAAGAAAAATTAAATTTAGATCAGGCGCGAATTGATAAAAACATGATCGAAAAGCCAACTTACGAATTAACCTTTTTACAAGAGAGTTTAAAAGGGATCAAGATTACTTCTTACCAAGATTTAGATAATCGTCTTAAAGCTAAAATAGCAGTTATTAAAGATGAAGAAGCAACTAATTTTTTAAATAAAATTAATAATTTAGAGATTGAGGAGGGCAAGATGCGATGAAAGCACAGTTTGAATTAATTAAAAAAGATCATAATGCTCGTTTAGGAGTTATTAAAAGCAAATATGGAGATTTTAAAACCCCGATGTTCATGCCAGTTGGGACGCAAGCAACTGTCAAAACATTATCTCCAGAAGAGTTATATGAAGTAGGATCTGGGATCATCTTAGCTAACACTTATCATTTATGGTTACGACCGGGAGAAGATCTAATTTTTAAAGCTGGCGGTTTGCACAAGTTTACTAACTATAATCGTCTTATGCTTACTGATTCTGGTGGCTTTCAGGTTTTTTCGCTAGCTAAGCCTAAAGATATCAGTGAAGAAGGAGTTAAGTTTAAAAGCCACATCGATGGCAGTAATTTGTTTTTAACACCGGAAAAGTCAATAGAAATACAAAATAAATTAGGAGCCGACATCATCATGTCTTTTGATGAATGCCCTTATTATCCTTGTACTTACGATTATATGAAAAACAGTGTTGAAAGAACTCTACGTTGGGCAAAACGTGGTAAAGCTGTGCATAATAATCCTGAGCAAATGTTATTTGGTATTGTTCAGGGGGGAGAATTTAAAGATCTAAGAAAATACAGTGCTTTAAAAACGGTAGAAATGAATTTTGACGGTTATTCAATCGGTGGTACTTCGGTTGGTGAAGACAAAAAGACCATGTACGAAATGATCGATAATGCCATCATCTATTTACCAGAAAATAAGCTACGCTATTTAATGGGAGTAGGCGATCCACTTGATCTAGTCGAAGGAGTTGAAAGAGGAGTAGACTTATTTGACTGTGTCTTGCCGACTAGAATAGCAAGACATGGTAACGCCTTTACTAAAGATGGTAAAATAAACATAAAAAATGCTAAGTATAAAGAAGATTTTACTCCGATTGACCAAGAATGTGATTGTTATGCTTGTAAAAATTATACTAAAGCTTACATAAGACACTTAATTACTGCTAGTGAGACCTTTGGTCAGCGTCTTTTGTCAATCCATAATATTCGTTTCTTAACCAAAATGATGGAAGATATGCGCAAAGCTATTCAAGAAGATAAGTTTGAGGAGTATAAAAAAGCTTTTATAGAAAGGTATAAAAAATAAAAGTATGGAAAAAGTTACTGTTGTAGTACCCGTTTACAACACTGCTAATTACTTAGAACGCTGTTTAGAATCAATTAGAAATCAAACTTATCAAAACTTGGAAGTTTTAATTATTAATGATGGCAGTACTGACAATAGTGAGGCTGTTATTAAGGCTTATCTTACTAAAATAAAAGATAAACGTTTTAAATATCACTTTAAGTCCAATAGTGGGGTAGGTGCTACTAGAAACTTAGGAATAGAACTAGCAACTGGCAAATATATTTCTTTTATTGATAGTGATGACGAAATAGCTTTAGATTTTTATGAAAAAATGCTTACAAAAATCCATCCTGATGACATTTTTGTCATGAATAAAGCATTTTATAAAGTAAGACTAGATCAACAAGAATTAATTGAGATCGACAAGAACGCTATTAGGTTATTCAAAAGCCCTTCTTGTTGCCTTAAAGTATTTAACCTTGAAAAAATAAAAGAGTTAAATATTAAATTTGAAAATTCTACTATGGGAGAAGATTTAGAATTTACAGCTAAATTAATGATCAATAACGATCACTTTGCAACTTGCGATGAACCGCTTTACTATTATTATATGCGAGATGACTCTGTCACTCATACTTATGATCTATCTATGCTTTCACTACTTGAAGCTATTGATAGAATAGAAGCTTATGCTAAAGAACAAGATAAATTTGTTGAAAATAAAGATCGTCTAGAGTATATGAACATTTCACATATTTTGATCGCACTTATGAAAAGAATGTATAATGTTAAGAATTTTAAGAGTATTATGAGTAAATTAATTGGATATGTTGAGTTCAAATATCCTAGCTGGTATAATAATAAATATATAAAAACAGAACTTAATTCTAGTGAGAAAAAGTATTTAAGCGACCTTTACTTACAAAAAGAACAAGAATTTTTACAATACTTAGCTAAATTTACGAATTATTAGATTTTTTATGATAGAATTAGGTTAGAAATGAGGAAGATACAATGAATAATGAGAAAATAACTTCACGTGATAAAGATTTTGCCAAATGGTATACAGATATTGTTAGTGCTGCCCATCTAGCTAGTTATTCTAATGTTAAAGGTTGCATTGTTATTGAACCAAATGGTTATGCTATTTGGGAAAAGATTCAAAGTGTGCTTGATCAGGAGTTTAAAAGGACAGGACATAAAAATTTATATATGCCAGTTTTAATTCCTGAGAACTTGATGCGTAAGGAAAGTGATCTTATTAAAGGTTTTGCTCCAGAAGTAGCTTGGGTAACTCAAGGAGGAGAAAAAAAACTTGAGGAAAGAATGTGTATTCGTCCTACTTCTGAGACTTTATTTAGTGATTATTACAGTACTGTCGTTAAATCTTATCGTGATTTACCTCTTAAGTATAATCAGTGGTGTAATGTTATGCGCTGGGAAAAAGAGACTAGACCATTTTTAAGAAGTAGAGAGTTTTTATGGCAAGAAGGACACACTGTTCATGAAACTAAGGAAGAAGCAGAAAAAGAAACTAAAGATATGTTAGATATTTACAATAAATTCTTTCATGAATATCTAGCAATTCCAGCCATAGTTGGCAAAAAGACAGATAAAGAAAAGTTTGCTGGGGCCGATTATACTTATACAGTTGAATCATTAATGTATAATGGTGTCTCTTTACAGTCAGGAACTAGCCATTATTTTGGTCAGCGTTTCTCTAAAGCATATGATATAAAATTTGCAGATCGCAATAATAAGTTATCTTATGTCTACCAAACTTCCTGGGGTGTTTCTACCAGAATGATCGGAGCTTTAATTATGGTCCATTCTGACGATTTTGGTCTAGTGTTACCTCCAAAGATCGCTCCAAATGAAGTAGTTATCATTCCAATTGGCAAAGATGAAGAAATAAGTGCGCTAGCTTTATCTTTTAAAGAAAAATTAGATAAAGCAAATATTAGTTCTTATATTGATACCAGTGATAAGACGCCAGGATTTAAGTTTGCTGAAGCTGAAGTTTTAGGAATACCTGTAAGAATTGAAATTGGCAAGAAAGATTTAGAAAATAAAGAACTTACTTTAGTAAGGCGTGATACCAGGGAAAAAATTAAAATTAGTATTGATTCTGACATAGTTGAAGAAGTAAGAAAGCTTGAAAAGGCAATTCAGGATAATTTATATAATCGTGCTAAGGAAAGAAGAGATGCGATGACTTATAAAGCTACTACTTTAGATGAGATGCGAGAAATTATGAATACACAACCAGGTTTTATTAAAGCTATGTGGTGTGGTGACCAAAAGTGTGAAGAAAAGATTAAAGAAATTAACGGTTTGAAATCTCGCTGTATCCCATTTGCTGAAGAACAGGAAAAAATAAGCGACAAATGTGTCTGCTGCGGTAAAGAAGCTAAGGAAATGGTAGTTTGGGGTATTCAATACTAAAATAATTATTTAAAAAATGGATAAGACGTGTTATTATAAAAATAGATAATAACATGTTTTTTTTGAGGTGATTTACATGAAAAATTATAGAAAACATATGTACGCTTGGGGGGGGGCAATTTAGAAAAATAAAAGAAATACTCTTCATTGATGATACATAAATACGACGTTTATGTTATAATAAAATTATCAAAATAGGAAATAATAGCA
>USBW01000060.1 GCA_900553045.1 uncultured Mycoplasmatota bacterium
AAAACTTCTGCTAAAGCTAACGTTTACGCCGAAGTTTGGTACCGCGTCCGAATAAATTCACCATTTGAAGCTATAATAAATAGCGAAACTGGCAATAATAAGAAAGAATTAGTAATAAAAATATTTGATAAATCTTTTACTATTTTCAGTTATAAAAGTAAAAATTCTAAAGAGAAAACTTTCTTTTCCAACGCCTTTTTTACACTAGAGTTAAAAAGCACGCCAATAACGGTTGAGACTAAAGAGACTTATAGCAAAGAAGCACTCCAAAAAAAGCTAGAAGATCTGGCCCTTGAGAAGATAAAAGAACAACTTGGAACAAATGAACGCATCTTGCAACAAAAAACTTTGAAAGTTTCGCAAAATAATGCTACAATGAATATAGAAGTTTTCTTTAAAGTTTATGAGAATATTGCAAAGGCAAAAAAATCTAATGAAACTATAGAAAAGGAAGAATAAAATGAATGAAAGAGCTTTAAGTTTGATTAATGATACTTGGCCAATAGTAGTCATTTCCAGTATTGTTGCTATCAGTTTACGACTTACTTATTTAAAACTTGCCAAGCGAAAGATCAATTATGCTGATGAGTTTTTAAAACTGGTTTTCATCATTTACATCTTATGCCTTTTCCAGATAGTCACTTATCAGGATGTCAGCATTGGTGGCATGAATCTAATTCCCTTTAAAGAAATTTTTCGCTATAATTTTGGTAGCGATCTCTTCTTTGAAAATGTAATTGGCAATATGGCCTTATTTATTCCCTACGGAATTTTTATTGCCAAAGTCTTTAAAGATTGTAAAGTGATCTATCCACTTTTCCTTTCTTTTATTGCTTCTTTAGCTATTGAACTTACTCAGCTTTCAATAGGCCGTGTCTTTGACGTCGACGATGTTATTTTAAATGTTATAGGAGCAGTAGTAGGTTATTATCTTTATAAACTTTTTACCAAGATCAAGAAAGAGGACTTCTTAAAAAAATATGATATTTTACTAGATATTTTATTTATTTTGTTAGTAGGAGGTCTAATATGGCTATTAATCGCATAAAAAGATGTTACATTTATAACGAGACAGAGCATCCATTAAAAGATGAAATTAAATATCTTAACAAGATTATAAAATATGCTTATCAGATCGAGAATCTTTCGCGGACAACTTTTAATATAATTATTGTTTCTAATGCTAAAATAAGAGAAATTAATAAAACTTATCGCAAGATCGATAAAGAAACAGATGTGATAAGTTTCGCCTTAGAAGATGATAAAAGCGAGACCAGTTACAGTGACTATAGAATTTTAGGTGATGTTTATATATCGATCGATAAAGCCTTAGAACAAGCTCAAAGCTATGGTCACAGCTTAACTCGCGAGTTATGTTTTCTAGCAGTGCACGGCCTTTTACATTTACTAGGGTATGATCATATGCAAAAAGAAGATGAAGAAATAATGTTTGCAAAACAGGAGTTGATTTTAGATGGACAAAGATTTCCAAAAGTACAAAGATAATAAAAAGAGTTTTAAAAGATATCTTGCAAGTTTTAAATATGCTTTCAATGGGGTTCGTTATGCTTTTTATCATGAAAAAAATTTAATTATTATGTTTATAATAGCAATTTTGGTTTTTGTTTTAGGAATAGTTCTTAATATTAGTTATGTCGAAAGATTGATAATTGTATTAATAATTGGCCTTTTAATGGCTCTTGAGCTAATTAATACAGCAATTGAGAATGTTACTAATCTTGCTAGTATGAAACAGGATGAAAACGCCAAGCTAGCTAAAGATTGCGCCAGTGGTGCTGTAGCGATAATCGTAATTTTTGCAATTATTGTAGGACTTATGATTTTTATTCCTAGGATTATGGAGTTATTACAAAAATGAAAAGCGGCTTTGTAAGTATTGTCGGAAGACCTAATGTTGGTAAATCGACTCTTTTAAATAAGCTCATGAACCAAAAAATTGCTATTACTTCCGATAAAGTGGGGACTACCAGAAACAATATTTATGGAGTTTACCATGAAAAAGACTATCAGATCATTTTTGTTGATACTCCAGGCATTCAAAAAGAGCGAAATAAATTAGGTTTCCTTTTAAATAAGAAAGCTTATGAGTCTTTCTTTAATGATTTAGTGCTTTTCATAATTGATGCCAGTACTTCTTTTGGTCCTAATGATCAAAAAATTTTGGATAAATTAAAAAAAGATGAAAAAGAAGTTATCTTAGTTTTAAATAAAGTGGATAAATTAAAAAAAGAACAAATAATTAAAGAGATCGAAATGGTAAAAGACCTTTATAACTTTGTAGCTATTGTCCCAATTTCTTCTTTAAAAGGGGACAATGTTAAGGAACTTTTGAAAGTCATCAAAGAAAATTTAAAAGACGAAGTAAAATACTTTGATGATGAGACAATAACCAATGTCAGCGAGCGTTTTATGGTAAGTGAGATAATAAGAGAGAAGATCCTTAATAAAACTTATGACGAAATTCCTCATTCAGTAACTGTTATGTTAGAAAAGTTGGAATTTAAAAAAGAAGTGGTTGTAATAAATGCTTTAATTATTATAGATAAAGCTAATATAAAAAAGATTATTATTGGTAAAAATGGCAGTATGTTAAAAGCCATTGGTCAAGCAGCACGCGAAGAATTAGAACTTTATTTCAATAAAAAAGTCTATTTGGAATTATTTGTAAAAACTATTGAAAATTGGAAAAATAAAGAAGAAATTTTTGAATATTTAAAAATAAATGAAAAAGATTTATAAAAAAGTTTTGAAAGAGTTGGGACTAACTGAATTAGATGAGTAAAAAATGCCCATTATAATTAATGGGTGATAATAATGGAAGATTTTTTATGGGAATTATTTAAAATGACAGGCGATGTACGTTATTATGTCTTATTAAAAAACATAGAAAACGGTGGAGAAGATGAAAATAAAGAAGATCAAAGGAATAGTATTTAAAGAGACAAATTTTGGAGAGTCAAGCAAGATTTTACATATTCTTTCTTTAGAATACGGGATAATTGGCGTCATTTCTAAAGGATGCAAGAATATGAAAAGTAAACTGCGCAGTACTAGCTCGAAATTTACTTATGGCTTTTTCCATATAAAATATAAGGAAGAAGGACTTTCTACCTTGATCTGCGTCGATGTTTTAAATTCTTTTACTAATATTCGTAAAGATTTAAAAAAAATTGGTTATGCTACTTATGCTTTAGATTTAGCTTATCAAGTTTTTAAGGAGTCTTCAAGTAAAGAGGTTTTTCCGCTTTTAGAAAGTGCTCTTCTTAAAATGGAAGAAAATCTTGATGCTGCTATCTTAACTAATATTTTAGAGCTTAAGTTTCTATTCTTTTTAGGAGTTATGCCTAAATTAGATGCTTGTAGCAATTGCGGTAGCAAAGAAGTTATTACTATTAGCTGTGATGCTGGAGGCTGTCTTTGCAAGAACTGCTATCACAATGAGTATTTGACAGATTTAAAAACCATTAATCTTTTGAGGATGTTTAACTGTGTACAAATTTCCAAAATAAAAGAATTAAATATTCAGGATCGCAACAAGTTAGAAATAAATTACTTCTTAGAAAATTATTACGATAAATATACAGGTCTTTATCTAAAATCGAAAAACTTTTTGGAACAGATCAAATAAAAGTGAATAAAAAGTACTATTTTTGTTGTATTTTAAAAAAAGTTATTGTATAATTTATAAAGCAAAGACATTATGTCAAATGAAAGAAAAGGAGTGATATTATGGCAGTTCCAGCAAGAAAAGTATCAAAGACAAGTCAAAGAACTCGTAGGGCTCATACAGCTTTAACTGCGGCTACTATGACTAAATGCCCAAACTGTGGCGCTATGATAAAACCTCATCATGTATGTAAAGAGTGTGGGGAATACAAGGGTAAAAAAGTTGTAGTTAAAGAAGAAAAATAATATTTAAGGAGGTCTCATTATGTACTGTACCGAATGTGGTGCTAAATTAGAGGAAAACAGTGATGTTTGCCTAAATTGTGGGAAAGTTATTAAAAATACTCAACCAGAGGTGACAGAAAGTGGTTCTACTTTTGCTTGGGGGATTTTAGGTTTTTTCATTCCGTTAGTAGGTTTAATTTTGTTCTTTGTCTGGAACAATACTAAACCAAAAGCCGCTAAAAGTGCTGGAATAGGAGCTTTAATATCAACAGCAATTGTAACTGTGATGCTTATCTTTGGTTTAGTGGTATTTTCTGTCTTAATGAGCAACTTGTAAGAAGCTTTAGGGCTTCTTTTTTTTGGCCTGTTAAACAAGAACATTGACAAAAACTTAAAAAAGTGCTATAATAGGGCAAGTTCGAGGTGAGATAAGATGCGTGAATTAAATGAAAGAGAATCTTTAATCAATGAAAAGATTAAAAAATATAGACAGAATAACCAGAATAAAACTGATTATTATTACTATGATGGAGCAAAAAGAAAACATCTATTAGGCTCTTTAACTAATGATAATGATTTTAACGATCATACTAATTTATATGAAAAAGAAGAGATTGTTAATTTACTTGTAGAAACTAATGATCTTGAAACTTTTGAAAATGGTCTAGAATTTTTTAAATTGCTTAATTCTAGTCAAAAAAGATCGAAAGATGAACTTAGTGCCCTTGGCTTTGAAAGTAAGCTTTCGACTATTCCAAGTTACAATTTAACTTTGTCCAACATTGCTCTTGGTAGATTTACAGAAGAAAATATTTTAGAAAAAATCACTAAAATAAAAATTACGAAAAAAGAAAGCAAAGAAACAAATTTTACTAAAACTAGTTACTACTTAGAAGATGGCATCATGAAATTCTTCCTAGGCGAAAAAACTTGTGAATACTGTGCTCAAGATAATAATCTCTATAGAATTAATAATGTTGATTTAACTCTTGCTTTTGGAGCTATTGTTTTAGCAGTCGTTCAAATTAGCAATGATCCTGAAACAGTTAAAAATGGTTATGAGTGCTTAGAGATATCCTCAATTTTCCCATTAGAAAACAAAGAATTAAATGCTAAAAGACCAAATAGACGATAAACAAATAAGTTTGTGGGAAATAAAAGAATTAATAGTTCTTTACAACAGGATAATTGAAAAGCTCGAAGAGTATTATTGTAAAACTTTAACGAATTATTCTAAAATTGCTATTAGAAAATTAGAAGTTTCTTCTAAAGATGGAAATATTTATTACTATCCCCAGTTTAAATTAAATAAAGTAAAAAGTAGTCTTGATAACTTACCACCAGCAAAAGCTGATGAACTTAAAGACGTTGAGAAAATTTTAAAAGATAGCCTTAATCTTACTACTGAGA
>USBW01000061.1 GCA_900553045.1 uncultured Mycoplasmatota bacterium
GGTCCAA
This sequence comes from uncultured Mycoplasmatota bacterium, assembly GCA_900553045.1. GTDB lineage: Bacteria > Bacillota_I > Bacilli_A > RF39 > UBA660 > UMGS1572. The sequence goes on from USBW01000061.1 coordinate 8, forward strand.
TAACGATAACAGAACGTCCTGAATAGTCAACACGTTTACCAAGTAGATTTTGACGGAAACGACCTTGTTTTCCTCTTAAGATATCAGAAAGTGATTTAAGGGGTCTGTTTTTATCAAGAGCTGCCTTATTTTTACGTTTGGCATTATCAATCAAAGAATCAACTGCTTCTTGTAACATTCTTTTTTCATTTTGAATGATAATTGATGGAGCCCCTAAGTCAATTAACTTTTTCAAACGATTATTACGGTTAATAACACGACGATATAAATCGTTCAAATCACTAGTAGCAAAACGGCCACCATCAAGTTGAATCATAGGACGAAGCTCAGGTGGGATAACAGGAATAACATCCATGATCATCCATTCAGGTTTATTACCTGATTTATAGAAAGCGTCTAAAATATCTAAACGTTTAATTAGACTAACACGCTTTTGACCTTGAGCAGTCTCTAGCTTCTTGCGAATATCATTTATTTCTTTTTCAAGATCAACTTTCTTTAATAGTTCTTTAATAGCTTCAGCACCCATGCCTACTTTAAAACCATCACCATATTTTTCATAGTAAGCACGGTATTCTTTTTCAGATAAAGTCTGTTTATTTTCTAAAGGAGTAATACCTTTATCAATAACAACATAAGAGACAAAGTACAATACTTCTTCAAGATCTCTTTGACTCATGTCAAGTACAGTACCCATACGTGATGGAACTCCTTTAAAGTACCAGATATGAGAGACAGGGGAAGCAAGTTCGATATGTCCCATTCTCTCACGTCTTACTTTAGAACGAGTTACCTCAACGCCACAGCGATCACAGACAATATTTTTGTACTTAATACGTTTATATTTACCACAAGCACATTCAAAGTCTTTAGTTGGACCAAAAATTTTCTCGCAGAAAAGTCCATCACGCTCTGGTCTTAGAGTACGGTAGTTGATGGTCTCAGGTTTCTTTACTTCACCATAGGACCATTCACGAATCTTATCTGGTGAGGCAATTCCAATCTTTAAAGCTTCAATCTTATTTACTTCGATCATTAATAATCAACCTCACTTTCATCAAAATCTTTATCTATTTCATCTTCAAAAGATTCTTCATCAAAATCCTCTTCTTCCTCATCAAGATCTTCTTCCAAAGAATCATCAGGGAAATTTAAAGGTTCTTCTGGCATCGCTTCTTCTTTTTCTTTATCTAAGTCATCAATCGAGAACTTAGTATCTTCTTCTAATTCTTCTTTTTCAATCTGTTTTAAGTCTAAAACCTCGTTCTTATCGTTGATAATCTGAATATCAAGTCCTAAAGCTTGGAACTCTTTAATTAAGACTCGGAACGATTCAGGAACACCAGCTTGATCAATTTTATTACCTTTAACTAAGGCTTCGTAAACTTTAACACGACCTACAATATCATCAGACTTAACTGTTAATATTTCTTGTAAGGTGTGAGCAGCACCATAAGCATAAAGTGCCCAAACTTCCATCTCACCGAAACGTTGTCCACCAAATTGAGCTTTACCTCCAAGTGGTTGTTGGGTTACTAGTGAATATGGACCAGTAGCACGAGCATGCATCTTATCTTCAACCATGTGATTTAGTTTTATCATATACATGACACCAACTGAAACACGGTGATCAAACTTACGACCAGTACGACCATCATAAAGATCAGTCTTACCATCTTCATCCATGCCGGCTTCTTTCATCATATCTAAAATATCTTGTTCAGTTGCTCCATCAAATACTGGAGTGGCAACATGGACACCTAACTTCTTAGCAGCCATACCAAGGTGTAGCTCTAAAACTTGACCAATATTCATACGTGATGGAACTCCAAGTGGATTTAACATGATATCAACTGGCGTACCATCTGGTAAGAATGGCATATCCTCTTCTGGTAAAATTAAAGAAATAACACCTTTGTTACCATGACGTCCAGCCATCTTGTCACCAACTTGAATCTTACGTTTTTGAACAATATAGACACGAATTAATTTAGAAACACCTGCTGCAAGTTCTTCACTATCTTTTCTTGTGAAGATCTTAACATCGTGGACAATACCATCGCCACCATGTGGTACACGTAAAGAAGTATCACGAACTTCACGAGTCTTCTCTCCAAAGATTGCATGAAGTAATTTTTCTTCACTAGTAAGCTCAGCCATTCCTTTTGGAGTAACTTTACCAACTAAAATGTCGCCTTCTTTTACCTCTGTACCAATTCTAATAATACCATTAGCATCAAGATTCTTACGAGCTTCTTCACTAACATTAGGAATATCTCTTGTAATTTCTTCAGGACCTAATTTAGTATCACGACAAGGCATCTCATAATCTTCAATATGAATAGTAGTATAAGCATCTTCCTTAACTAAACGTTCATTTAAGATTACAGCATCCTCATAGTTATAACCATTAAACATGGTAAATGCTACAACAACATTCTTTCCTAAAGCAAGTTCGCCCATATCAGTACTTGGACCATCAGCTATAACGTGATTACGTTTAACCTTGTCACCAACTTTAACAATTGGACGATGATGGAAACAAGTATTTTGGTTAGAAGCTGTAAAATCAGATAAATAGTAAACATCTTGACCAGTTTTGTTCTCTACTACGATCTTACGAGCATCAACATAAGAAACTACTCCGTCTGCTTTAGCTACAATAGTTGAACCACTATCACGAGCAGCAATATACTCAACACCAGTGCCAACAAATGGTGCTTCTGGTTTTAATAATGGAACTGCTTGACGTTGCATGTTTGAACCCATAAGAGCACGAGTTGCATCATCATGTTCTAGGAATGGGATACAACTTGTTGTAATAGATACAACCTGTTGTGGCGAAACATCGATGTAATCGATCTTATCTGGTGTAACCATAATATTTTCGCCTCTAAAACGGGCAGTGACGCTATCTGCTATGATTTTATTATTCTCATCGGTTGCTACTGTTGCTTCTGAAATAATTAAATCTGCTTCCTCATCAGCAGTAAAATATTTAACTTCATCAGTAATAACACAATTATTAACTTTACGATATGGTGTCATAATGAAACCATACTCATCAACTTTGGCATAACTTGCTAAAGTTGTAATAAGTCCGATATTTGGTCCTTCTGGAGACTCAATAGGACAAATACGACCATAATGCGACTCATTGACGTCTCTTACTTCCATACCAGCACGATCACGCGATAGTCCACCTGGTCCTAGAGCAGATAGTCTTCTTTTATGAGTAAGTTCAGCAATTGGATTTACTTGATCCATGAACTGTGATAATTGGCTGCTTCCAAAGAACTCTTTTAATACTGCTGTAACTGGGCGAATATTAATTAAAGATTTTGGTGTAGCTTCTTCAAGTTCTTGAGTCGTCATACGTTCACGAATAACACGTTCCATACGAGTAATACCTACACGGAACTGATTTTGCAATAATTCACCAACTTGACGAATACGACGATTTCCTAAATGATCGATCTCATCAAAGTTTCCAACTCCAGAAAGTAAATTCAAATAATAAGAGACTGCTGCATAAAAATCAGAAATAGTCAAACGTTTTGACTGAATAGTCTGATCATTACCAATTACTACCATTTTCTCTTTAGTTCCTGGTTTATAAATTTTTACTGTTTGAACAACATCATAAGTATCTAACTCATCATTAATTTTAACCTTTTGAGTATTATAACCAGCTTTAAAAATTGGTTTTAAAGCCTCTAAAACATCTTTAGTGACAACTGTTCCCTTTGGATAAATAACTTCGCCATCACTAATAATATCTTCAGCTAATGTCTGATTAAGTAATCTATCTAAAACATTAAGTTTTAAATTGAACTTATAACGACCTACTTTAGCTAAATCATAACGGAATTCATCAAAGAAACGCGTAATGATCTGGTTTTTAGAACTATCTAAAGTAGCAGGTTCTCCTGGTCTTAATTTTTCATAAATCTCAATTAGTGCTTCATCTGTATTTCTAGTTGAGTCCTTAGCAATAGTATTATTAATAAAATCACTTTCCCCAAATAATTTTATAATATCTTCATCACTAGATAAACCAAAAGCACGTAACATTGTTGTAAGTGTTACTTTACGTGTTCTATCAATACGAACATATAAAATATCTCTAGCGTCTGCTTCAAACTCTAACCATGTACCACGAGTAGGTATAATCTGAGAAGTAATAAGCAAACGACCGTTTTTATCTACTTCTTTATTAAAGTAAACACTAGGGCTACGAACAAGTTGGGAAACGATAACACGTTCTGCACCATTAATAACAAAAGTACCACTTTCGGTCATTAAAGGCATATCACCTAAGAAAATTTCTTGTTCTTTTACTTCCCCAGACTCATTGTTAAATAAACGAACATCAACTTTCAAAGGAGCGGCAAAAGTCGCATATCTTTCTTTACATTCTTTAATTGAGTAGCGCGGTTCATCAAAATGATAATCACCGAATTCCATTCTTAAAGTTCCAGCAAAATTCTCTACTGGAAACAAATCTTCAAAGACTTCACTAATTCCTTTTTCAATAAACCACTGATACGATTTTTTTTGTATTTTTGTTTTTGATGTTAACCCTTAAACCTGTTAGTTATGGAAGTGAAAAAACTCGATTTCGGAGAAACCCTCAAGGATTCCGTCGCCATCGGCGTAAAGAACGCACCTTCGGTGATCGCAGCAGTGGCCTTATGGCTCATTACGATCTGGATACCTTATCTCAATGTGGGTACCACAATCGCCATCACCTTACTGCCCACACAGTTGGCCAAGGGTGAGATTGTCAATCCCCTGGGCATTTTCGACAGCAAATACCGCCGCTACATGGGCGAGTTCTTCATCACGATGGGCCTGATGGTTTTCCCGATTTTCATCGGCGTGCTCTTCATGGTCATCCCGGGCATCGTGCTCTCGATCGCATGGACGCTCTCCTACTATTTCCTCATCGAAAAGGGCAAAAATCCGATACAGGCCATCAAGGCTTCGAACGACGCCACCTACGGCAGCAAATGGACCATGTTCTTCGTGTCGCTGGTCGTCGGCGTACTGTTCGGCATCGTATTCGGCATTTTCCAGGCCATCTGCAATGCGATCGGCATCGGCTTCATCACGTTCGTCGTCATGTTCATCCTCTACGTGCTGGCCATCTCGATCTCGATGTCCATCAGCGCTTCATTCTGGAAACAGCTGAAAGGCAACGTGGAGTAAACGCTCCGGAGACGATCCGAAGGA
>USBW01000062.1 GCA_900553045.1 uncultured Mycoplasmatota bacterium
TCTAGCAATTCTAAATATATTTATTTAAATTACATTTTAAAATTTATATTCAAACTATTATTAATGTTTCACGTGAAACATTAATAAGCATTGCTAAATAATATTTAACAATTTATAAAAATTTATAGCAGTTTATTGTTTAATAAGAACAATAAAAATCATAATCAAAAACTACCTATGTTTCACGTGAAACATAAGTAAAAATGCCAATACTTAAATAACAAATAAAGGAATAAACTATGATAAGTACAAATAAATAAGCCATGAATAATGTTCCACGTGGAATATCTAATAATCTAAATAAATCAATCCCAATTACCTTTTCAGATTTTTAATTAAACTTACCATCAATGTTTCACGTGAAACATTGATACTTTATCAATACTAATTTCAAATATTTTAAAAATAATCTATGTCAATTATCAAAGAATCTTACGCTTAACTATGTTCCACGTGAAACAAAGTAAACATTAGTTCGTATTAAAATGACAAAAAAAGGAAACTCTATTCTTGAGTTTCCTGAGTTTCTTCCAGATCTTCATCATCCTTAGCTTTTTCTGTCACCGTTACCGAAGTTACCGTTTGATTATCTTTTAAAGTCATTAATCTAACCCCTTGAGTATTTCGCTTCAAAGTAGGTATTTTGGTAACATCCAGCCTAATAACAATACCATTATTAGTAGTCAAAATAATATCCTCATCACCCTGAACTGACTTAAATGCCACGATTAAACCATTCTTATCAGTCACATTCAAAGCCTTAACTCCTTTGCCACCACGGTGAGTCAAACGATATTCTTCAACATCAGTCTTTTTACCATAACCATTTTCAGTCACTACTAGGATAAGTTCATCTTTATTAGCTTTTTCTGCTCCTATTACAAAGCCTTCATCACTAAGGTCAATACCTTTTACTCCAGAAGCTCCTCTTCCCATTAAACGAACTTCGTTTTCATTAAAGCGAACCATTCTACCAGTATTAGAAGCAATTATTATTTCATCATTCTCTTTAGTCTTCTTAACACTGATTAACTCATCATTCTCTTTAAGAGTAATAGCAATCTTACCGCTTTTTCTAATGGACTGAAACTCTGAAATATTAGTTTTCTTAACTAAACCGCTCTTAGTAATAAACATTAAATTATCATCACTAGAAACGCTTGCGACATCAATAGGAATGATTGAATTAACAACTTCATTACTATCTAAAGCTAACAGATTAACAATTGGTAAACCTTTTGATTGTCTACTAAATTCTGGAACTTCATAACATCTAATACGGTAAACTTTTCCAAAATTGGTAAAAAATAACAAATCATCATGAGTAGAACAAGTTATTAATTTTTCTACATAATCCTCTTCATTAGTGGTCATTCCTTTAATACCTACGCCACCACGGTTCTGAGAACGATAAGTATCAACTAAAACACGTTTTACGTAACCCTTATTAGTCAATGAAACAATCACATTATCAACTGGAATTAAAGATTCATCTTCAATATACTCAATTGCTGTCATATCGATATTAGTACGACGTTCATCACCATATTTTAAAGCAATTTCACGCATTTCTTCCTTGATAATATTCAAAATCTTCTCATCACTAGCAAGAATGCCCTTCAACTCTTCAATAGTATTTAATAATTCTTGCAACTCTAACTCAATTTTATCTCTTTCCAAGCCAGTCAAACGACGTAATTTCATCTCCAAGATAGCTTGAACTTGGGCATCAGTCAAGCCATAATTAGCTTTTAAAGCACTAGCAGCTTCTTCATCACTATTTGACTCTCTAATCAATTTAATAATTGCATCAATATGATCAAGAGCAATTTTTAAACCTTCTAAAATATGCGCTCTTTTTAAAGCCTTATCAAGATCAAATTGTGTACGACGATAAATTACCGTTTTTTGATATTCAATATAATTATATAAAATATCTTTTAAACCAACTGTTTTTGGGCGACCATTAATCAACATTAAGAAATTAATACCGTAAGAGACCTGTAATTGTGTATGCTTATACAAATGATTTAAAACCACCTGAGCATTAGCTTCTTTTTTAAGATCAATTACAACCTTAATACCTTCCAAAGCCGATTCATCATTCAAATTACTAATTCCATCGATCACCTTATCACGAACAAGTTCGGCAATCCTCTGAATTAAAGCACTCTTATTAACCTGATAAGGAATCTCAGTAATAATTATACGATTTTTACCATGCTCCTCATGAATTTCAGCTTTGCCACGAATCGTTATTGTACCTTTACCAGTCTCATAAGCTTTCTTAATTCCACTGTTACCTAAAATAGTACCAGCTGTCGGGAAATCAGGTCCTTTAATATATTGCATCAAACCTAAGACATCAATATCAGGATTATCAATATAAGCAATAGCGCCATCAATTACTTCCTTTAAATTATGAGGTGGAATATTAGTTGCCATACCAACAGCGATTCCCATATTTCCATTAACTAAAATATTAGGAAAACGCGATGGTAACACAGAAGGCTCTTTTCTTTGATCATCATAGTTAGGAACAAAATCAACTGTATTTTTATTGATATCTCTTAAAAGTTCCAAAGAAATCTTGGAAAGACGAGCTTCAGTATAACGGGAAGCAGCTGGAGGATCGCCATCAATCGAACCAAAGTTACCATGGCCATCTACTAAAACATGACGATAAGTAAAATCTTGAGCCATACGAACCATACTATCATAAATAGCCGCATCACCATGAGGATGGTAATGACCCATTACTGCACCAACCGCATTAGCACTTTTTTGATGCTTTTTATCAGGAGTCATACCCTCTTCATACATAGTATATAAAATACGTCTATGGACCGGTTTTAAACCATCACGAACATCAGGAATAGCACGTGAGACAATAACACTCATGGAATAATCCAAAAATGAAGTTTTAATTTCATTAGAAATATTGACATTGACTATCTTATCATGCTCTTCTTCTCGTTCTAATTCTAAATATTCATCTTTATCCTTAATATTATCCATCTAAAACCCTCCTATACATCCAAATTCTTAACATTTAAAGCGTTTTCTTCAATAAATTTACGACGTGGCTCAACATCCTCACCCATTAAAATTTGGAAAGTCTCATCAGCTAACATCGCATCTTCAACATTGATTTTAATTAAAGTACGCGTAGCTATGTGCATTGTCGTTTCACGAAGTTCAATAGAGTCCATCTCACCAAGACCTTTCATACGAACAATTTCATATTTAGTATTAGGAGGTAAACTCTTCAAATAAGCATCACGTTCTTCTTCATTTAAAACATATTTATTAACCTTGCCATGGCTTATCTTAAATAGTGGTGGCTGAGCGGCATAAACATGACCCTGCTCTACTAATGGTCTAAAATAGCGATAAAACAAAGTCAATAAAAGCGTACGAATATGGGCACCATCAACATCGGCATCGGTCATGATAATAATCTTATGATATCTAAGTTTGCTAATATCAAATTCTTCGCCAATTCCTGTACCAAAAGCCGTAATAATACTCCTTATTTCTTCATTGCTCAAAGCTCTATCCAAACGAGCTTTTTCCACATTAAGAATCTTTCCACGAATAGGTAAGACTGCTTGAGTTTTAGAATCTCTTCCTTGTTTAGCAGGACCAGCCGCACTATCGCCCTCAACAATAAAAATCTCTGAAATAGAAGCATCTTTTGAAGAACAATCAGTAAGCTTACCCCACTGGTTTGTTAACTCCAAACCACCTTTACGACGCGTTAATTCACGAGCCCTTTTAGCAGCCACACGCGCTCTACTAGCAGTAAGTGCTTTATCAATAATAATTTTAGCTTCATCAGGATGCTCTAATAAGAATCTTTCAAGTGATTCCCCAAAAATTTTACTAGCAATTGCTCTAACCTCGATATTACCGAGTTTAGTTTTCGTTTGACCCTCAAACTGTGGATTTGGATGCTTACAAGAAATAATCATCGTAAGTCCTTCCTTAACATCGTCAGCAAGTAAACTATCATCCTTATTCTTAAAAAGATTATTAGAATTAGCATACTTATTTAAAACACGCGTTAAAGCCATTCTCACACCATCTTCATGGGTTCCGCCTTCAGGCGTTTTAATATTATTAACAAAAGAATAGACACTGGAAGTATATGATTCATTATACTGAAAAGCCACTTCAATAGAAATATCTTTATCAACTCCAGAAACATCAACAATCGTATCATGAATAGGAGTCTTATTAGCATTAATTAAAGCAACATACTCAGCAATTCCACCATTATATAAAAACTCTTCTTCTTTGCCATCACGTTCATCATAAAGACGTAATTTTAAACCCTTATTTAAAAAAGCTAACTCTCTGATACGCTGTCTTAAAGTATCATAATCAAAAACTGTCGTCTCTTCAAAAATAGTAGCATCAGGCTTAAAAGTAACAAAAGTTCCCGTCTTTAAAGGATCACAATCTCCTATTTTTTTAAGAGGTTCAACTGGGTGACCACCATTTTCATATCTTTGGAAATAAACACCACCATTTTTGTAAACCGTTACCTCAAGCCATGAGGATAAAGCATTAACAACTGATGCTCCAACACCATGCAATCCTCCGGAAACCTTATAACCTCCGCCACCAAACTTACCTCCAGCATGCAAAACTGTATAAACAGTCTCAACTGTTGATTTACCAGTCTTAGGATGGATATCTACAGGAATGCCACGACCATTGTCCTTAACAGTTATAGTATTGTCTTTACCAACAATAATATCAATAACGTCACAGTATCCTGCTAACGCTTCATCAATTGCATTATCGACAATTTCCCAAACTAAATGATGTAAGCCTTGGACACCAGTAGTACCAATGTACATACCAGGTCTTTTTCTTACTGCTTCCAAACCTTCTAAAACTTGAATCTCTGAACTATTATATTCAGACTTTTCATCTAGTAATTTACTCATTTTTTCACTCCCCTATTCTGCACTTTACCATTTTTAACCACAAAAACACTAGCTTTATCTAAAATTTTTTCACTAATATTATTGATATCGGTCGTTGTTATGACAAATTGAATATCCGATTTAATAAATTTCAATAAATTTTTGCGCTTGTTAACATCCATCTCACTAAATATATCATCCAATAAGACAACAGGTGAGCCACCAACTTCTTTAAAAAGATAGATCTCACTTAACTTAAAAGCTAAAATCGCTACG
>USBW01000063.1 GCA_900553045.1 uncultured Mycoplasmatota bacterium
TAATCTTCTAATTCTACAAGTTTAATCTTTTTATTTAGATTACCTATATAAATATCAGTTGAATAGTTAAAGGCTAGAAAAGTAGTATCATTTACAACGATTTTATGAGGCTCAATGTAGTTTAAGTTTGTATTGTTAATTCTTTTGATACTTCCATTAGTAATGGTAGGAGTAACGTGACAGAACTCACAAATAAACTCAATACGTTGTTTCAAACTTTTTTCCATTTCTAACTCATGTGTAGTAAACTTTATCATAATTAACACCATCCTTTCTTTAGGATGATTTCTATGTACTTCCAAGCTCTACGGGAGTTCGGAACACAAAAAAATCAATCCAAACGGATTGATTATATGTTAAGTTCAAACATAAAAGTTCGAACAGAAACGTCACTGGAGCAAATGACGGGAATCGAACCCGCATCCTAGCCTTGGCAAGGCCATGTTCTAACCATTGAACCACATCTGCGTAAGTACATTAATAGAATAGCAAAAAAAAATTAAAAAAGCAACAACTTTTTGTGAAAATTGCATAAAATTTATTGACAGATAATTATAAATAGAGTATTTTTATTTTAACAACGGTGATGAAGAAAAGTATAACGAACACCTTTTAAAGCGACTTAGGGCCTGGTGTGAGCCTAAGAAAAGACTCGTTAGAAAGAACACTTCGGAGTTGCTTACCGAAAGAATTATCAAGTAGACTAAGCCGATTGAATATCGTTAAAAATTCTAGATTTGTTAGAATCGAAAAAGAGAGATTATAATTAAAATTTATAATAAATTGGGTGGTACCGCGGAAACCAGACTTCGTCCCATGAATTTGGGAAGGTCTGGTTTTTTAATTTTTTAAAGAAAGAAGGTATATTATGTGTAGTTTTCTTGTTTATACAAAAGAAAACATCAAAAAAGAAGAATTTGAAGTGGGTTTAGAAAAAATTAAATATCGCGGACCTGATATGACTAGGGTCGAAGTTTCCCCTGGCATGTGGGGTTTTAACCGCCTAGCTATTATGGATGTTACCGAAGATGGTATGCAGCCATTTTCCCTTGGCCAATTAAAGGCCGTTTGCAATGGTGAAATTTATAACTATCCATATCTTAAAAAAATGTTGCGACAAAAAGGTTTTACCTTTGTATCTGGCAGCGACTGTGAAGTACTGTTACCATTACTAAAAACAGAAGGATTTAAAATGTTTGAACATTTAGACGCCGAGTTTGCTTGTGTCTTATATGATGGTCAAGACTACATTGCTGCTCGTGATCCTATTGGCATTCGTCCAATGTTTTATGGCTTTTCTAAAGTTAGTCATGATATTATGTTTGCCTCAGAAGCTAAAGCTTTATTAGATTTATGTGATGAAATTTTACCATTTCCTCCAGGTCACTACTACTATCGAGGCAAGTTTGTCTCTTATTGTGATCCTACTAGGGTAGAGGAGTACAATAAAGATGATCTAGCAACAATATTTACTAAAATCAACAAAAAACTTACAGCAGGTGTCGTTAAACGTCTTGCCTCAGATGTACCTTTGGGCTTCCTTTTAAGTGGTGGTCTTGATTCTAGCCTGGTCTGTGCAATTGCTAGCAAACATTTGAAAAGACCGATTGAAACTTTTGCTATTGGTATGCAAAAAGATGCTATTGACTTAAAATATGCTAAAGAAGTAGCTACTTACATTGGCTCTAATCATCATGAAGTAATTATTACCGAAGAAGAAGTCATAGCTAGTTTAAAAGAGGTTATCTATCATTTAGAAACTTGGGATATTACCACGATCAGAGCTTCGATCGGCATGTATTTACTATGCAAATGGATTAGAAAAAATACTGATGTTAAAGTTCTTTTAACCGGGGAAGTAAGCGATGAGTTATTTGGTTACAAATACACAGATTTTGCTCCTGATGCTACTGAGTTTCAAAAAGAAGCTGAAAAACGCATTCGAGAATTATATATGTACGATGTACTAAGAGCTGACCGCTGTATTTCAGGATGCTCTATTGAAGCAAGAGTTCCTTTTGCCGATCTTGACTTTGTCAAGTATGTAATGAGTATTGATCCTTTAAAGAAAATGAATCATTATAATAAGGGCAAATACTTGTTACGTAAAGCCTTTGAAGGAGATTATCTTCCTAGTGATATTTTATATCGCGAAAAAGCTGCATTTTCTGATGCTGTTGGACACTCTTTAGTTGATTATTTAAAAGCTTATGCTGAAGACTATTATACTGATGCTCAATTTTTAGAAAAATCACAAAAGTACTCTGATCCTAAACCTTTCACTAAAGAATCTTTATTATATCGTGAGATTTTTGAAGAATTTTATTCTTCGCACGATAATTTAATCACTGATTATTGGATGCCTAATAAAACTTGGGAAGGTTGTAATGTCAATGATCCTTCGGCAAGAGTCCTTGCTAACTACGGAGCTAGTGGCAAGTAGTTAGAACTTAAAATGTTTACTTCTAATCCTTTCTGTGATATGATAATTCTAGAATAGGAGATGGGTTATGAAAAAGAAAATTTTATTATTGGGACTATCTTTTTGCTTATTTTTATTAGTAGGTTGTGGTAAGAAAATAACCTTAGATGAAGCTAAAAACATTGCTTTACAAGATGCTTCTTTAACAGCTTCCGAGGTTGCTTTTACTAATATTGAACATGATGATGACTTTACTTTAGAGTTTCATACAGTTGACACTAATTACATCTATGTAATAAGAGAAGATGGTACTATTGAAGAGATGATTAAAAGATATATGAATTATCCATCGGCAGATACTCCTGATAGTGGTGATAATACTAACGATGGCACCACAGATAATGGAACTGCTGATAACGGCACTACAGGAGATAATAATTCAACTACTACTAAAATTTCTTTAGATGAAGCAAGAGATATTGCTTTAAAATATTTTAATTTTTCTTTAAACGAAGTAAGAGATTTAAATATCGAAGAAGAGATGGAACGTGGTTTAGTTATCTATGAAGTATCTTTTGAAAAAGATCGAGTAGAATACTCTTGTGATATTTATGCCGTTGATGGAACAGTTTTAAAATCTGATATTGATTATTAATATTAACTATTATCATTTAACTATTTAAGCGCTTTAATGATGGCAATTATTTTCAAGACATCTAATTAAAAGCGTTTTTTTCTTGGCGTAAATCTAAATCTTGAATATTGTAAATTTTAATGCTATGATATTAATATAATTTAATAAAGGGTGCGTGTGATATGAGAAAATATAGTGTTTTTTTACTGGTTTTATTTTTTGCTTTTACTATTAGCATTGAGGCTAGAACTACTGGGAGTCTTTCTTGTCCTTCTGAGGTTGCTCCCAGTGAGAACTTAACTTGTAAACTAGAAGTGACTACTGATGAAGATCTTACTAAGTTGACAGGTGATGTTATTTATCTTTCTTCTAATTTTACTTTAAAAAATATAACAGGACTTAATGGCTTTACTTCTTCGAGCAATACTTCGCTTTCATTAACTAATACTTCTTTTAAAACAGGAACATTTGAAATAGCCAGTTTAACTTTTCAAGTTAATAGCAGTCCTGATTTTGGAAGGACTAATATTGAAGTTCAAAGTTCTGGTCTAAGTGAAGTAGCAAGTACTAATATTACCATTCTTTCTAATAATAACAAACTTAAATCAATTACTATTGCTGGTTATAGTTTCAGTTTTGATCCTGACAAAACTGAGTATGATCTTTCTATCGATGAAGATTTAATCTATGTTAATGCTCAACTTCAAGATCAGCAAAACTCTACTTTTTTAGAAAATTATGGACCAAGGTACGTTAATTTAAAGCCTGGTTTAAATACAGTTAATTTAAGTATAATGGCACAGAATGGTGATGTTCGTACTTATACTTTAAAAATAACTCGCAATACACAAGAAAGCAATAATAACTATTTAAAAGAATTAGCTGTTTCTGCTGGTACTTTATCACCAAATTTTAAGAAAGATACACTTACTTATGATGTTAAAGTTCCTCTTAATGTAGATAAAATTACTATTAGTGCCACTTTAGAAGATAACAATGCTTCTTTTGTTGAGAATAATGGCCCTAGAAATGAAGATTTAATAATTGGTGACAATACCTTTTTTATCCAAGTAAAAGCTCAGAATGGTGATGTGCGCACCTACACGATCAATGTTATAAGAACTAGTGAAAATGCCAACAATTACTTATCTAGCTTGACTGTTTCCAATGCTAATATTAATTTTTCTAAAGAAGTTACTCAATATGAATTTAATGTTTTGTATGAAGTTACAGAACTAAATATTGAAGCTATAGCTGAAGATACTGAAGCAAAAGTGGAAATAAATAATCCTTCGGAACTTAAGGTAGGATTAAATACTATTGAAATTAAAGTAACTGCTGAAGATGGTTCTATAAGAATTTACACGCTTTTAGTAACAAGATTAGAAGAAGGAGCAACGCTTTCTTCAAATAATCGCCTTCAGAGTTTAAACATTGAAGGTTATGTCATTCCTTTTCATCCTGGTACTTTAACTTATTATCTTAAAGTTAAAGAAGATAGCTTATACATAACTGCCATACCAGAAGCAGCAAATGCTCTTGTTCAAATTGAAGGTAATGAAAATTTAAGAAACGGTAGTGTTATTAAAATTACAGTTACAAGTGAAGATTTATCTCAACGTGTCTATACTATTAATATAGAAAAAGAAAGTAGTCTAATGCTCATAATTTTTATTGTTTTAGGTTCCTTATTATTAGTCGGGGTCATTTTACTAATTATTTTCCGTAAGAAAATATTTAAAAAAGATAAAACTTCGCCAAATGATGACTTAGTTATTATTAAAGACGATAAAGAACGCGTCGTTATTTCTGATGATGTTGATGATGTTCAAGTATTTGAAAAAGCACCACCAAAAGAAGATGAAACAGAACTTTTAGATATTGATGTTCTAGAAAAAACTAAAAGCTTTGAACCAATTAGCAAACCTGGATCTAGTTTCTCTTTTGATGATGACGATGAAAAGACCTTATTATAAAAATAACTTACTTAGTTTTTAAAAAAACTTGACATGACTAATATTAAAAATG
>USBW01000064.1 GCA_900553045.1 uncultured Mycoplasmatota bacterium
AATATCATAATTAATAGTTAAGATAAAGTTTTAAATTTTTCTATCTTTACCTTAACAAAAAAATAAAAGGCCTGAACCTTTTATCTTTTTAACATTCCAGATTTAGTTTTTCTTTTTAGTTTTTTACTTCTTTCGCACTAGTCTTAAGTATCTTTACTTTTGTGGGCGCCTACTCAGTACTTTAATATGTTCCTAGCAGTTAGTCCAAGAACTAAAAATAATTGCAAGTAAAATATATAATACTACAACAATTAATAGTCCTGACCCACCACTTGGACGTACTTTATTATCGTCACAACAATTTGAATTATTCATTTTTACACCCCCTTATTAAATCCATGCACCTAATATAATGATTAGTAAAATGAATAAGACTAAAACGATTGCTGAAGATGAAACATAGTTCATAATTATTCCTCCTTTTTTCTTGTTCTAGATTATTTTATGGGTTATAGGTTAATTTTGTGAATATATAAGACTAATTATTGTCAAAATAGTTTATTTTTGTTATGATATTAATGTGATTTTAAAGGAGGAAATATTTTGAAAAAACTAGGAAAATTACTTATATTATTATGTGCTGTTATTCCTTTAGCTGGCTGTGGACAAGTTCCAACTCTTGAAAATGGCCAGGAAGCTGTTGCTACTATGAAAGAAGGTAGTATTTCTGCTAATGATTTATATGATAAAATTAAAGAACTCTATGGTAGAGATGTCTTAATTGATATGATTGATAGAATCATTCTTGAAGCTAAATATGAACAGACTGATGAAGAAAAAGAATATATAAATGACGAGCTTGATTCTATTAAAGAAATGGCGGAACAATATGAAGTCACTCTTGCTTATATGTTAAATTATTATGGTTTTGCTGATGAAGATGATTTCAAAGATTATGTATCTTTAAATTATAAAAGAAACATAGCTGTTAAAGACTATGTTAAAGATCATTTAAGTGAAGATGAGATCAATGACTATTATGAAGATAATATTTTTGGTGATATTGAAGCAAAACATATTTTAATTGCTCCTGAAATTTTAGATGGTATGACTGAAGAAGAACAAGAGCAAGCTGAAGAAGATGCTTTAAATGAAGCTAAAGACATTATCAAAAGATTAGATAATGGTGAAGACTTTGAAGAGTTAGCAAAAGAGTATTCTGATGATGAATCTAATAAAGATGAAGGTGGCGATTTAGGTTGGTTCGGTACAGGAGCAATGGTTGAAGAGTTCGAAGATGCTGCTTTCAAACTTGAAAAAGGTAAATATACGACTACTCCTGTTAAAACTAGTTTCGGTTACCATATCATCTTAAAAGTTGATGAGAAAGAAAAACCTGAACTAACTGATGAATTAAAAGAAGAGATCAAAACAACTCTTTCTGAAGCAGAGCTAGATGATAATCAGACATTATATTACGAAACATTAGAAAATATTCGTAAAGATAGTGAGCTTACTATAACAGACTCTGTCTTAGAAAAAGCTTATAAAGCATACATGAGTGAATTAAAGAGCAGTACTAATAATTAAAAGTTGTGGTAATCACAACTTTTTTCATGCTTTAATAATACAAGATATTAAAAAATGTTAAATCTAATAAAAAGATGATTTAACATTTGACATTTTTTATCTATAAATATTATTTGTTCAACAACCAATCAACGATATTTATTTTTGTTATTCCTTCGTAATCAGCTTCTAAGTCCATATCTAATGTTAATAAATACTTTGGATAATGATCGCCAGTTTTTTGTAGAGGTTTTAACTCTCTTTGTAATACTTTCTCATCACGCACTGTTAAGGCAACTTGAAAATACTTTAAACCGTCTCTATTTTCCGCTACAAAATCAACCTCTAATTCATCAACTTTACCGACATAGACTTTATATCCCCTTCTCAATAATTCAAGATAGACAATATTTTCCAATATATGACCCATGTCGCTGTCAGCTTTTTTACCAAGCAAATAACTTCTTAAACCTTGATCCACAGCATAGTATTTATAATCTCTTGCTAGCAGGCTTTTACCTTTTACATCAAATCTTTCTGCTTTGTATATCAAAAAGCTTTCTACAAAAGCAGTTATATAGTTTTCAACTGTGTGATTGCTAGTATTCATTCCTTTACTAGTTAAAGTATCACTTATTTTCTTAGTAGATATCGGACTGCCAATACTATCAAATATAAACTTTAAGATACTTTCTAACAACATTTTATCTTTTATATTATTTCTAGCCATTATATCTTTATATACTATAGTCGAAAATATTCCATCTAGATATTTATCTAAATCATTAGGGTTAGATTTTAAAATACTAATATTGCCAGGCATACCGCCATTTCTCATATAATCTAAAAACAAACTTTGATACTGATAATTTTTACCATCAAAAGCAGTAACATACTCCTTAAATGACAAAGGTAACATTTTTATTTCTACATATCGGCCTGATAATAAAGTCGCCAATTCGCCAGATAATAAATAAGCATTAGATCCGGTAATATAAACATCGATGTTTTTCTTTATATATAAACTGTCCACTGCTTTTTGAAATTCAGAAACATTTTGTACTTCGTCTAAAAAAACATAATATTTTCTCTTAGAATCAATCTTACTTTTGATATAATCATACAAATCTTTGTAGTTTTCAAAATGATAATCGACATCTTCTAAATTAATATTTATTATTTGATCCTCACTAACATTATTATTTTTTAAATAATCGATAAATAACTCAAATAGAGTTGATTTACCACATCTTCTTATGCCAGTTATAACCTTTATTAAGTCCTGATCTTTCCATCTTATCAATTCTTCAAGATACTCTGTTCTTTCTATTAACTCCATAGATAATCACCTCTTGATATAATTATATGAAAAAATACACGAAAAGTCAACTTTTGGAAAAATAATTCCAAAAGTCGCAATTATTCGCTATTTTTGGAAATTGCACTTTTGAAGATAAAATTATAATCTTAAACTATTTATTAATTTTTCCTAACTAATTTAGCGACACATTCAACATGTTCCGTCCTTGAGAAAAGATTTACAGGAGTAACTTTTTGTAACTCATATTTATCTTGTAAAAGTACGACATCTCTTTTTAACGTATTAGGATTACAAGAAGTATAAATAATTCTTGTTGGCTCTAAAGCTAAAAGCTTTTTAATGACCTCCTTGCTTAAGCCACTTCTTGGCGGATCGACACTAACAACGTCGTACTTACTATCTTTAAACTCTTTAGAATCAGCATTTTTAAAACTGACATTAGTAATATTATTTAACTTTTTATTAAGATTAGCATTAGCTATTGCCTCTTTAACGATCTCAAGACCAGAGATCTTCTTAAAATTCTTACTTAAATAAAGGGCAATACTTCCTGTACCACAATAAAGATCAAGCAAGCTGTCGGCTTTGTTGGCATAACTTTTTATAATATCATAAAGCTTTATCATGCCTAAAGTATTAACTTGAAAAAAAGAAGCTGGATAAATTGTATAAACTAGACCATTTAATACTTCTTTGATATAGGGCTTACCATACATCAACTTATTATTACAATAAATAGAAGCTACCTTTTCTTTTAAAGGTTCATAATCAAAGATAAAATCTGTACTTATCATGATCTCGCGTGTAGTTTTAGAGCATCTTATCATAATACTACCATCTGGTAATTTTATTTGTTTTAAAAGATCAATTATCATATTTATTCTTTCATCAAGCAAAAGACATTTGGCAATTTCTACTAAAGTGTTACTCTTTTTTTCATAAAAACCTATTTTACTATTTAAAACATGAAGTGTAACCTTGTTCCGATAATTGTAAATATCTGTTTTTACAATCTTATCAGTGACTTTAGGGAATAATCTTTTAACATAATTTTCTTTTATTGCTAATTCTTGTTCATAAGTACAGTGTTGGAAACTACAGCCACCACACCTATGATAATAAGGACATGATGGTTTTACTCTTGCAGTGCTTTCTTTTTTAAGCTCACTTATCACCGCTGTAGCATAACTTTTTTTCTCACCTATTATTTTGATTACTACCTCTTCATCTTTTAAAGCTTCTTTAACAAAAATAACCTTATTATCTATTCTAGCTATACCATTACCTAAATTATCATTGTCTAAAATCTTTACTACCTCTTGCATAAGCCTTCCCTCTTTCCTAATAATTATAGCAAATCTTACTGGTTTTTGGTATTTTTCCTTGACTTTCTAATAATATTTTTATATAATTTATATCGCATATACGTTGAAACAGCGCATATTTTAAGCATTAATAATGTGTTTTTTTGCAAAGAGTTAGTAATCTTCGCTGTTAGATGAAACCTTAGAAAAGACTCCCTATGATGTTTAAAATATATTTTCAATGTTTATAGCAAATAAATATTGAAAGGAGAAAAAATATGTCAAGATACACTGGTTCTGCTTATAAACAAGCTCGTCGTACTGGTTTTTCTGTTTTAGAAAACGGTAAAGAGTTAGCAAGAAGACCTTACGGTCCTGGACAACATGGTTCAGATCGTAAAAGAAAACCTTCTAACTACAGTGAACAATTAAAAGAAAAACAAAAAGTTAGATTCATGTATGGTTTAAATGAAAGACAGTTTGAAAAAACTTTTAAAGAAGCTGGCAAGTTAAAAGGTGTTCATGGTGAAAACTTACTTATCCTTCTTGAATCTAGATTGGATAATCTAGTTTATCGTTTAGGATTTGCTTCTACTAGACGTGCTGCAAGACAACTTGTAAATCACGGTCATATTACTGTTAATGGTAAAAAAGTTGACATTCCATCATACCGTGTTAAAGTTGGTTCTACAATTGCTTTAAAAGAAGAGTCTAAAGAACATAAAGCTGTTAAAGAAGCTTTAAGTAAAGTTTTAAAAAGAGTAGAATTTGTCTCATTTAATGATAAAGATAATACTGGTACTTATCTTCGTTATCCTGAAAGAAGCGAACTTAACCCAGAAATTAATGAGTCATTGATCGTTGAGTTCTACAACAGATAAAATTAAAAAAGGTTACGAATCGTAA
>USBW01000065.1 GCA_900553045.1 uncultured Mycoplasmatota bacterium
AAATTAGTTTGTCATTCTACATTTAGTGTAACATTTTTTATTACATTTGTCTATTTAACCTAAAGAACTTTATCAAAAATACTAAATTTATGGCAATATAAAAGGATGATAAAAATCATCCTAAGTTTTTTTTATTTCTTTATTTTTTCTACTTTTAAAGCTACTTTAAGTTCATTTAATTCAGTAACCAGTTCTAAGCTCTCATCTTTCTTAATCTCTAAAGCTAACACTTCATCTTTAATATAGTCTTCGTAATTTTTAATAACTTCATCTAATTTTGCATCACCATTATAGTATAAAGTAATACGATCTGCTATATCAAAATCACTTTCTTTACGCAAGTTCTGAACTTTAGAAACAAGTTCACGAGCAAGACCTTCTTCTTTTAAATCTTCAGTTAAGCTAGTATTTAAAATTACAAATAGATTGTTTTCTAAAACAGTATTAAAGCCTTCTTTAGAGTTAATTCTAATATCTACTAAATCTTTAGTTACTTTAACACTTTCAAATTCATAACTCTTGCCATTTTCGATGGCTACAATATCTTCTTCTTTTAAGTTAGCTAGATAATTACTGTAATCTTTCATTTTACTTCCAAAGATTTTACCAGCTTCTTTAAAGTTAGGTTTAATTGTAAAGTTCATATATGGTGTTAAATCTTGAGCAAAGATGACTTCTTTAATATTTAACTCTTCTTTGATAAGGTCTTGTAAGTCATCTAGAATACTTTGATACTTACCATCTAAAATGACTGCTTGTAAAGGTTGTCTTACCTTTATTTTTGCTTCTTCACGAGCATTTCTACCAAGAGAAATAATATTTCTTACTAGATCCATTTTCTCTTCTAATTTTAAATCAATATATTTCTCATCATATTTTGGAAAATCACTTAGATGAACAGATACTTCATCAGTTAGATCCTGATAGATCTCTTCTGTAATAAATGGAATAATTGGCGCTGCCATCTTAACTAGTCCTAATAAAACATCATAAGTTGTCTTATAAACTGCTTTTTTAGAATCGTTAAGTTCACTGCCCCAGAAACGATTACGATTACGACGAATATACCAATTAGATAAGTCTTCAGAAACAAAGTTAGTAAGGGCACGAACAACTTTATTTAAGTCATACTCCTCATAAGAAGCTGTCACATATTTTAATAAACCATGATATCTGGATAGCAACCACTTATCAATTTCTTCTAAAGAATCATAAGAAACAGTAAACTCTCTAGGGTCGATCTTATCGACATTAGCATACATCTGGAAGAAAGAATAAGTATTAGTAAGTGGGTTAAAGAACTTAGAATGTACTTCTTTTAAACCTTCATAATCAAATTTTAAAGGAGTCCAAACTGGAGAGACATAAGGTAAATAGAAACGAACAGTGTCTGCCCCATACTCTTTCATCGTTGTAAATGGTTCAACAATATTACCCTTGCTCTTGCTCATCTTCTTACCTTCTTTATCTAAAAGTAAGTCATTTACTAAAACGTTTTTATATGGTGAACAACCCTTTAGGAAAGTTGAGATGACAAGTAAAGAGTAGAACCAACCTCTAGTCTGATCGATTCCTTCACAGATAAAGTCTGCTGGGAATTGACTTTTCCATAATTCTTGATTTTCAAAAGGATAATGATACTGGGCAAATGGCATTGATCCTGAGTCAAACCAGCAATCGATAACATCTTTGACACGTGTCATTTCTTTACCGCACTTAGGACATTTAAGTTTGACATCATCAACATATGGACGGTGTAGTTCAATAGTTTCATCGATTTTAGTTGTCGCTTTTTCCACTAATTCTTTACGAGAGCCAATCATCTCTTCATGACCACAACTACAACGCCATAATGGTAATGGTGTACCCCAGTAACGATTTCTTGAAATTGCCCAATCATTTAAGTTAAGAAGCCAGTTGCCAAAACGTTTTTCACCAACATAAGCTGGATACCAATTAACTTTTTTGTTAGCTTCGATAATCTTATCTTTTATCTTGGTAACTGCAAGATAGAAAGTTGGTTTAGAGTAATAAAGAAGTGGTGTTCCACAACGCCAACAATGTGGATAATTATGGACCATTTTCTGTTTTTTAAATAATTGATCATGTTCTTTTAAGTATTTGATAACTTCAAGATCGGCATCAAATACTTTCATACCTTGCCATGGTCCTTCTTTATAACAGCCATCTTCTCCAACCGGATTTAAATATGGCAAATCATAAGCTTTCCCAACTTGAGCATCATCTTCACCAAAAGCAGGAGCAATGTGAACAATACCAGTTCCATCTTCCATTGTGACATAATCAGCACAAGTGACAAAGAAACCTTTTTTAGAGACTTGTAAAAATGGTAATAACTGTTCATATTCTTGATATTCTAAATCTTTACCAAGATAAGTTTCTAAAACTTTTACATCGTCTCCTAAAACTTTATTAATTAGCTTTTTAGCCAAGATGAACTTGTAATTTTTAGACTCAACTAAAGCATACTCTTCTTTAGGATTAACACATAAGGCTACATTAGCAATAAGTGTCCAAGGAGTAGTTGTCCAAACTAAAAAATAAACATCGCTATCTTTCTTTTTAAAAGGAACAATAACCGTATCAACACTGACCTCTTTATAACCTTGAGCTACTTCATGAGAAGCAAGACCTGTGCCACAGCGACTACAGTATGGTAAAATCTTAGTTCCTTCATAAAATAAACCTTCCTCATAGAATTTCTTTAAAATGTACCATTCAGTCTCAATATAGTTATTATCATAAGTGACATAAGGGTGATCAGAGTCGATAAACTGCCCCATTTTAGTTGTTAAATCTGTAAAAGCTTTTTCGTTTTTCCAAACAATTTCGCGACATTTGTCATTAAACTCTCTGATCCCATATTTTTCGATCTCATTTTTATTAGTAAACCCTAATTGTTTTTCAACTTCGACTTCAACTGGTAAGCCATGAGTATCCCAACCTATTTTACGGATTACTTTGTAGCCTTGCATAGTTTTATATTTACAGAATGAATCTTTTAAAAACTTAGCTACCATATGATGAAGCCCTGGAAAACCATTAGCAGTAGCAGGGCCGTCATAAAAGACAAAATAACCTTTGCCTTTAGCAATTGAAGCATTTAAAACATCGATTTTTTTCCAATAGTCAGTAAAACTTTTTTCGATTTCTTCTTTACTGCCCTTTTTTAAACTTTTAAACATATTATTCCTCCTCACAAATAAAAAACTTTATGCCTTAAGGACGAATGATCGCGGTACCACCTTAATTCATAAAGTTATTATGCTCTTTTTTAGTTATAACGCACAACCGTTTTTATCTTCATAAAACGCATCAAAAGTGATCTATAAATAACTTTCAACATTGGCTTGCACCCTACCCAACTCGCTTTGAGGAAACTGTTATTTACCGTCTTTCTCATTTGCTTTTTAATTTATTTTAACATAAATTACTACTTTGTCAATATTTTGTTTTAGATAAAACGTTCTTACGAAGTGCTTCGTACTCTTCATAAGTAATTGTCTTATCCTCAACTAACTTATAAAGTTCTTGTAATCTTTTAGCAGTCTCTTCCTCAATATTAGAAGAGGTGCTATCTTCAGAAGATGAAGTATCTTCGGAAGATGATTTACTATTTCTTAAATTAAGTTAAAAATTGCTGTTTGATATTTTATTGCTATTAATGAGATAAGTACAAAAGTTAAAATTATTATTGCTATAATCATATTATAAGACCTCAATGTCATCTAAAAGTTCTAATTGTTCCATTAAAGTATTTTTCATCTTGGTCTTATATAATTTAATATTTTTGTTCAGATGGTCTTTTTCCTGTTCTATTTTACTTGCCTGTAAAAGGGCTTCATTAACGATCCTACTTGCATTATCTTTGGCTTCTTTCATAATTAAAGAAGCTTCTTGGCTGGCGGCATTTCTAATTCGTTTAGCTTCTTCTTCAGCTCTTTGACTAAGATAATTATAGGTGTTTTCTAAACGTTTATAGGTCTGTAGGGCATCTTCAAGCTGTTTTATTCTTTGTTCTTTCTTAGCTAACTCTTCTTGTTGGCTTTTAATAGTATTAATATTCTCTTCTGTTTTTTTAATAACATAATCAACAAAGTCATTTACTTCTTTCTTGTTGTAGCCACCAAGTGTAGTCTCGTTAAAATTATCCATCTATAACACCTCTATATTTTACCAATCATATTCGTTATCGTTTTTTAAATCGTCGTCTTTTTTGCTACCTTTCTTATCGTCTGATGACATTTTACCCTCAATGTTAACATTATTTGGAGCGCATAAGAAAATACCATTGCCAAGTTTTTGTAAATCACCGTTAATCGCATAAAGTGTTCCACTTAAGAAATCAACAATTCTTTTAGCTTTATCAGGAGTAACACGCTTTAAATTGACAACAACTGTATTTCTGGCCTTCAAATAATCGGCAATCTGTTGTGATTCTGAATAAGCACGTGGCTCCATTAGAATCATTTTGCTACCACCATTTGTCATCTCTTTAAAACTATTCTTTGTAACAGTATAGTATTCTTCTTCGTCTAATTCTTCTTTGCTAATTTCATCTTGGTCTTCACCAATAAATTTTTTTAATTTTTCAAAAGCCATTTTTTATTCCTCCTACTATATTACATTATTTATAATAACATAAGTTCAATTTTTTTAAAATAGCTTTTTTACTATTTTTTCTAACATTTTATTATCATTTATATTATAATTTATTTTGAGGTGAAAAAATGGAAAATTGTTTATTTTGTAAAATAGTTAATGAGGAAGTACCTTGTTATTCTTTGTATGAGGATGAGCAAGTCATCGTGTTTTTAGATATTAATCCAATGCATAATGGTCATACTTTAGTTGTTCCTAAAACACACTGTCAAGATG
>USBW01000066.1 GCA_900553045.1 uncultured Mycoplasmatota bacterium
ATAAAGAATGGATGAAAATAAATAAAGAACTTGAAATAAAGGAGGAAACATAATGAAAGGTATTATTTTAGCAGGTGGTTCAGGAACCAGATTATATCCATTAACAAAGGCAATTTCCAAACAGATCATGCCGGTTTATGACAAACCGATGATCTATTATCCTTTATCAACTTTAATGTTGGCTGGTATTAAAGATATTCTTATTATTACTACTCCCCACGATCAAAAAATGTTCATGGAGCAATTAGGAGATGGCAGTAATTTTGGTATCAACTTAAATTATGCTATTCAAGAAAAACCTAATGGTCTTGCCCAAGCTTTTGTTATAGGCGAGGACTTTATCAAAGATGAAGCTTGTGCTTTAATTTTAGGAGATAACATTTTCTATGGAAATGGTTTTGTTGAGATGCTAAAAAATGCTGCAGTGTTAGCCTCTAGTCATAATCAAGCTGTCAATTTTGGCTATGAAGTAAGTGATCCGGAAAGATTTGGGGTCATGGAGCTCGATGATCACCATAATGTAATCAGCGTTGAAGAAAAACCAAGCAACCCAAAAAGTAATATTGCCATTACTGGTCTATATTTTTATCCTAATGATATAGTTGCCAAAGCTAAAATGGTAAAACCTTCTAAAAGGAATGAATATGAAATAACTTCTATCAATGAGATGTATTTAAAAGAAAATCGCCTAAAAGCTCAAGTTTTGGGAGGAGGATTCTCATGGTTTGATGCTGGAACTTTTGAAAGTAAATTAGATGCTGAAAACTTTATTTATAATGTTCAAAAAAGTCGTGGTCGTGTTATTGCCTGTCTTGAACAGATAGGTTATGATAATAATTGGCTTTCTTTAGATAAATTAAAAGAGCAGGCTAGTTATGCAAAAAAATAGTTATGGAGAGTTTTTAAATAATTTGGTAGCTAAAGCCAAAGATAAAGCTACTATTGAGGAGGAAGAGAAAAATGCAAGTAATAGCAACAGAACTAGATGATTGTTATATAATTGAACCAGATGTTTATGGCGATAATCGTGGTTATTTTATGGAGAGCCATAACGAAAAAAAATTACAAGAGCATGGTTTAAATTACCATTTTGTTCAAGGAAACGAGTCATTTACTGCGAAAAAGGGCACTATTAGAGGATTACATTTCCAAACTAGTCCTATGACTCAAGGTAAATTAGTAAGGTGCTTGACGGGTAAGATTTATGATGTAGCAGTTGATTTAAGAAAGGATTCTAAAACTTATAAAAAATGGATAAAAGTAGAATTATCAGGAGAAAACAAAAGGCAACTACTTCTTCCAAGAGGGTTTGCTCATGGCTTTATCACTCTTACTGATGATGTTACGTTCTGTTATATGGTCGATAATTATTATTCTAAGGAACATGATGCTGGCATCATTTACAATGATCCAAGTATTGGAGTTGATTGGGGCCTTGAGTCAACTGAAGAACCAATTTTATCAGAAAAAGATAAACATCTACCAACTTTAGAAGAAATAAAGCTGGATTTCTAAGGAGGAATTATGAAATTTTTAATAACCGGAGCAAAAGGACAACTAGGATATGATCTGATCAAAGAATTAGAAAGAAGAGGTTACAAGGATATTTTAGCAACAGATACTGACAATATGGATATTACTAATAAAGAGCAAACAATAAAAGTTATAAAAGAATACGATCCTGATGTCATTTTCCATTGTGCAGCTTATACTGCGGTAGACAAAGCAGAAGATGAAGAACAAAAAGCTTATCAAATAAATCAACTTGGTACTAAAAATATTGTTGAAAGCATAAAAAATCCTAAAACGAAATTGGTTTATATAAGCACGGATTATGTCTTCAGTGGTGATGATATAGGTATTTATGAGCCAGATTCGCTTCCTAACCCACAAAATGTTTATGGCAAGAGTAAATATGCTGGTGAAGAAGAAGTTTTGAAGTATCCTAAACATTTTATAGTTAGAATTTCTTGGGTTTTTGGAAAAAACGGCAAAAACTTTATTAAAACCATGTTAAATTTAGCTGATACTCACCAAGAAGTAAACGTTGTTGCTGACCAGATTGGCAGTCCTACTTATACAAAAGATTTATCTTTTTTCTTAGTAGATCTTGCATTATCTTCAAAATATGGTACTTACCATGCTACTAATGAAGGTTTTTGCAGCTGGGCTGACTTAGCAGAATACACTTTCTTAAAAGCACATAAAAAAGTTAAAGTAAATCGCATCTTGAGTAAAGATTATCCTCAAAGAGCCAAAAGGCCAAAAAATTCTAAAATGTCTAAAGAAAAACTAGTAAAAAACGGTTTTGCTAAATTGCCAACCTGGCAAGATGCAGTCGATCGTTATTTGAAAGAATTGGAGAGTGAACTATGAAAATATTAGTAACTGGTGGAGCAGGTTTTATCGGTAGTAATTTTTTACACTATATGGTAAACAAATATCCTGATTATGATTTTGTTTGTTTAGATGCCCTTACTTATGCAGGAAATTATGAAAATCTTTCCTCAATATTAAATAAAGAAAATTTTAAATTTGTTAAAATGAATATTACAGATAGAGAAAGCGTCTTTACTCTTTTTGCTAAAGAACAATTTGATTGGGTTGTAAATTTTGCTGCTGAAAGTCATGTTGATAACTCAATTAAAAATCCTGAGATTTTTTTAAAAACCAATATTTTAGGAGTCCAAGTTTTAATGGATGCTTCGCTAAAATATCATGTTAAGCGCTTTCATCAGATCTCAACTGATGAAGTCTACGGTGATTTGCCACTTGATCGACCAGATTTAAAGTTTACTGAGCAAACTCCTTTGCATACTTCTAGCCCTTATTCTGCTAGTAAAGCCAGTGCCGATTTGTTAGTTATGGCCTATATTAGGACTTTCAATCTACCTGCTACTATTTCTAGATGTTCTAATAACTATGGACCATATCAATTTCCAGAAAAATTAATTCCTTTAGTTATTTCTAAAGCGTTAAACGACGAAAAAATACCAGTTTACGGAACAGGAGAAAATGTCCGAGATTGGATTCATGTAATCGATCACAATATGGGAGTTGATTTAATATTACATAAAGGGAAAGTAGGGGAAGTTTATAACTTAGGAGGCAACTCTGAAAGGACTAATTTAGAAGTTGTAAAAACAATTTTAACGCAACTGCATAAAAGTTTTGATCTTATTGAATTCGTAAGTGATAGACCTGGTCATGACCGTCGCTATGCCATAAACTCCTCAAAAATTGAGCAAGAATTAGGTTGGCAAAGAACTTATAATTTTGAAGAGGGCATTAAAAAAACAATTGATTGGTATTTAGCTAATAAACAGTGGATAGATGATATTAAAACAGGAGCTTATCAAGAAAAATATAGTAGTAAAGTTTTACATTAGACCTAATTTTGTGCTATACTTTTAATACACGGAGGTAAAACATGAAAAAATTTATAAATGACATTAAAAAATATAGGCGGTACATTTTATATGCTACCAAAGCTGAATTAAATGCTGAAGTAGCAAACTCTTATCTAGGAGCTTTATGGTGGGTTTTAGATCCTTTATTCTTCATGCTCATCTACACTTTCATTTCAGTGGTAGTTTTTAAATCATCTGAACAGTACTTTCCAGTCTTTGTCTTTATTGGTCTTACTATCTGGAACTTTTTCAATAAAGTTTTGACAACTGCTCCAAGACTAGTTCAGTCCAATAAAGATATTGTTACAAAAGTTTACATTCCTAAGTATATTTTGTTAATTGAAAAGATCTGCGTCAACAGTTTTAAAATGTTTATTTCATTACTATTAGTAATTGTCATGATGTTAATTTATCAAGTTCCAGTAAGTCTTAATGTCTTCTTTTTAATACCTATTTTTATTACTTTATTTGTCATTACTTTTGCAGCATCGACTATTTTGATGCACTTTGGTGTCTTTGTTGAAGACTTAAGTAACTTCACAGTAATTTTCTTACGTTTAGTCTTCTATTTATCAGGAATCTTCTATCTAGTTTCCACAAGACTTCCATCACCATACAATGGTATTTTATTAAGTATCAATCCAATTGCTTACTTAATTGAAAATGCCAGAAATGCTCTTTTATATGCTAAACCAGTCGATCCTACTATTATGATTGTTTGGTTTATCATTGGTATTATAATATCTTATATAGGTATTAAAATAATTTACAAATATGAAAATAGTTATGTTAAGGTGATTAAATAATGAAAAAAGTTAAAGCAAAAAACAATAAAACTAAAGTTAGTGAGCAAAATCAAAACTTAAAAATGGCAATTACTGTTAAAAACTTAGTAATTAAATATCGTGATATTAAGAAATTCTCACTGAGAAAAGACTTATTTAAAGCCAAAAAAGCAACGACGTTTACTGCAGTTAATGATGTTTCATTTGAGATTCCAAAAGGGCAAATTGTTGGTATCTGTGGGAAAAACGGTAGCGGCAAATCAACTTTATTGCGTGCTATTGCTGGTATTTTCTCAGCTGATTCTGGAACTATCGATCTCCATCATAATTCTGTTTCCTTACTTTCAATCGGAGTTGGTTTTCAAAGAAAGTTGACAGGCTATGATAACATTTTCTTATCAGGAATGCTTTTAGGCTTCAATGAGGAGCAAATTAAAGAAAAACTAGTCGATATTATTGAATTCTCAGAACTTGGTGAATTTATTTATAAACCAGTAGCTTCTTATTCTTCTGGAATGTACTCTAAACTAGCTTTTTCGATCACTGCTATTTTGGAAACTGATATTATCCTAATCGATGAAGTATTATCAGTTGGTGATGTCCATTTCAAAGAAAAAAGTTATAACA
>USBW01000067.1 GCA_900553045.1 uncultured Mycoplasmatota bacterium
TCACCGTTATCTGCCAATTTATGGAAGCACGTATTCACGCCCCATCCCAGAATAACAGCCAAAATTATAAATGAAAAATATAAATTTGACGCAAAAAACAGCGTTGTTTTAAGCTGTACTTTTGTAATAGTGCGTTGGCTTTTGTTTGTAAATTTTATTTTTACATAGCATTTACCGCTGTAGCTGTCATAAATTAACCCGGCTTTTTTAGATTTTAGCTGGTCATAGGTAGGGGCTGGGCTTTTTACAGTTATTCGGATGCTTTGTTTTTTGCCGTTGATAACAGCACTTATAGTTGCTTTTCCTGGCTTTTTTGGAATTAATTTCTGACCAGATACTTTTATGATTTTTTTATTGCTGGACTTAATTTTTTTAATACTTGGTTCTTTTCCGTGAACGGTTACAAAATCTCTCATGAAGTAGTGATAACCCATGAGCATTGTCCCCTTCTTTTTCTTTATAAAAGCAGTTGATTTTTTTACAGTAATATCAAGTTTTTTGACAATAGTTTTATACTGGATGGTTAGTGTTGCCTTTCCTGCTTTCATCGCCTCTATTTCAATACCGATATCCATATTTGGATGATAGTTGGCAAAATCAATATTATATTTGTCAATAACTTTTAGTACGGAAGGATTAGAAGAAGTGGCAGATACTTTTGATGCAGGGATTTTTGAAAGGTCAGG
The DNA here is from genome assembly GCA_900553045.1 of uncultured Mycoplasmatota bacterium. Taxonomy (GTDB): domain Bacteria; phylum Bacillota_I; class Bacilli_A; order RF39; family UBA660; genus UMGS1572. Next base: position 687 of record USBW01000067.1, read on the forward strand.
ATCGCTAATTGTAGCGACAATAATGTTTGTGTGTCCTGGATAAACATTTTTTAAATCAGCAAGGCTTTTCGTATTTAACCACATATTTAAAAAGTAAGAATCATCTGTCTGAGCATGAACCTGTGTTGGAATAACGAAACTCAGGCACAGAAGTAAAAGTGGGATAAGTAGAAAGATTCGCCGGATCCGAAAGGCAAAGTATAATTGGTTCTTTAATTTCTGTTCTCTTTTTTTGTTTAACATTTTCATTTCCTCCTTTTATGAAATATTTAGATGAGAGTAAAAACTTCATTGTTGTGGTCTTATAGCAAAGAAAGATGGATTATATAAGTGTTATAACTGCCCATACTCTTATCAGAGCAAACAGAATAGCCAGTACGCCAATTCCAAAAAACAACAAACTAAGAAAATGGCTTCCTCCACCTGTTATCTCTTTCAAGGTTTCTGTCACATCTGCTGGATTTTTTGGATTATAATATCCAGGACATTCTTTTCCAATAGGATATTGATCTGTAGAACTTCCCAAGCGGGTATGATATTCATATTGCTGCCCATTTACCGTATATTCGTAGACCGGAGTATAAGAGGTAACAGAAATCCTGCTTTCTGGACCTTGTTCGTTGGAATTGGTTTCTTCCCATTCATTTTTTTCGACTTTGATTACACGCAAAGTAGTACGTCCGGTGTAACGTTGCTGATATTCCTCATTTTTTTTCGTTGCATTGTCCCATAATTTTTTCCCAAACCAAATAAATAGCAATCCCAAAAGCAGTGGGATTACTGCTAATGTAAAAGAATAAATATAAAAATGTTTCATAATTTTCCTCCGTTTTGCATCATATACTCTGGAAATCAGTAAAAATAGTTGCCGTATGTAAATAGAGCGCTTTTAGAATACACTCTCGTTTAGATAATGCAGATTGTAAGAAGATGTATAGTTATAAATCATTTCATAGTAATTTGATAAAATAGTTCTTACACTTTTATTATATAAAAAAGTTACATGATCATAATCACATAACTCTTTTAAACATCTTTTCAAGTTCATACTTAGAATAAAAAATAATAGTAGGTCTACCATGAGGACAAGTATAAGGATTTTTAGTATTTTTAAGTCGCTTAATAAGCTCACGCATTTCTTCAAGAGAAATATGCTCATTAGCTTTAATGGACATTTTACAAGCAAGTGTGATAGCTATTTGCTCATTAAATTTCTCTTTACTAAAGTCTTCTTTTAGCAAAATAACATCAATGATTTTTCTTATCTTTTCTAAAGTCCGATCCTTACCCAACCAATAAGGATGACTTCTAAAAAGTAATGAATTAAAACCGAACTCTTCAAAAGAAAAGCCTAGTTCTTCCAATAAATTAAAGTGATTTTTAACAATTATATACTCAGAATTTGATAATTCGAGTTTAATAGGAACTAAAAGATCAATAGTTTCTTTAGTATCCTTTCCCATAGCTTCTTTATAGTATTCATAATTGATTCTTTCATTGACAGCATGTTGGTCCATGATGTACATACCATCTTCGTTTTCGCCAATTATATAAGTGCCATGAACCAAAGCAAGTGGCTCAATCATTTTAAATTTATTATCACTGTCACGTTCTTGTTTAATATCAATTTCTTTACTAGTTGAATCAGTTGCTTCAGCACTTAAATTATTTAAAGAATCATATTTGACCTCTTCTTCTTTAATACTTGGATATTCAGTACTAAAATCAAACTCTAAAGAAGAAAAAATAGGTTTAGTCACCTCTTCTTTTTTAAAATCATCTTTTAAAGGGCCAACTTCAACTTTAGAAATGTTAGCAACTGGACGATCCTCATATTTTGCTTCAGGGATTAAAACTAGTTTCTCTAAAGCAGATTTAATCATATTAGTGATAAGATCTTCAAGGCTTTCCATTTTAGAAAACTTAATATCCATCTTAGTAGGATGAATGTTAACATCAATAATTGAAGGATCAACCGATATATCTAAAACAATAATTGGATAACGATCTTTAGGTAAATAAGTATGATAAGCTTCAATAATGGTACGATTTAGATCAAGATTACGTACACTGCGGTGATTTACTAAAATAGTAATATAGTTACGATTAGAACGATTTACTTCTGGATAAGAGATATAACCATTTATTTCATAATCAAAAGAAGATGTTTCGACCTGCATCATTTTTTTAGCAACTTCAATACCATAGATATTGTAGATTACTTTTAAAAGATTACCACTGCCATCAGTATTTAAAAGGACTTTATCATTATTTTTCAAAAGAAATTTAATATTGGGATTAGCTAAAGCCATTCTGTTTAGATAAAAGACGATGTTTGATAGCTCTGTATATAAACTTTTTAAGTATTTTAATCTGGCAGGAGTATTATAAAATAAATCTTTAACAATAATTTCTGTACCACGGCGCAATGGAGCATCAGATATTTTAATGATCTCACCAGAATCAATATCTAAAATTGTGCCTTCATCTAAAGTTGCAGTAGTTATCTGCATCTTAGAAACAGAAGCAATCGAAGGCAAAGCCTCACCACGGAAACCAAGCGTATGAATAGAAAACAAATCCTCATCAGTATAGATCTTACTAGTAGCATGTCTTTTTAAAGCATTAATAGCATCTTCTCTTATCATACCTACCCCATCGTCACGAACAGTTACTCCTTTAATGCCTGAATCAATTAGTTCTACTTCAATAGTTTGAGCTCCAGCATCAATAGAGTTTTCTACTAATTCCTTGACCACATTCATTAAAGTTTCTACTACTTCTCCAGCGGCGATTTTATTAGCTAAATTATGTGACATTACTTTTACGATTCCCATTTTACTACCTACTTCCTAAAATCACTTTTATTATAATAGGTAAAAAGAAAAAAGTAAATGTTTAAAATAAACACTTACTAACTAACGACTTCGACATTACCATAACTGCCGACTATAGTTCCTGTCACAAACTCAAAGCCGGGAGTGTTATATAAAATATTGCCCCAGTTAAAGCTTTTACCTGTTTGGTTAACTATTGTGGTAAGGGAAGTATTATAATAATTTCCTTTTTGAAAAGCATTATTTTCAATTACTTCCACGCCTTCTGGTATTATGATAGTATCAGCATAGGATAAACGAATAACTGATCCCTCTTTTATTGTTTTAACAGTTTCTGGAATACTGACAACTTTAGAACTTTTACCGCCATAGGATATTAGAGTTGTATCATCGATACTACCATCACTTTTTCTCGCGAAAAGATAAGCAGTTTCTTCAGGGAAGTTATTGTCATTTATGGCACCAGCTCCTATAGAAGTTACTGTATCCGGTATTTCTAGTTCTGTTAAATTGTTAGCATCAAAAGCGTAAACACCTATTTTAGTTAAACCATCTGGTAAGGTTATTTTAGAAATTCCACAAGAATAAAAGGCTTGCGTTCCTATAGTCAAAACACCATTAGGCACTACAACATTAGTTTTGTTAGCGCCACCATAACCTATTATGGTAGTTCTATCTTCGCCACCACCTGCTTTCCTTGCATAAATGAAAGCATCTTCGTCCGCTAACATGTTATCGTTAAAAGCATTACCACTTAAACTTGTTACAGAATCCGGTATGTCAATATGAGTTAAATTATTGGCCAAAAAGGCAGCACTTTCTATCGTTATAACAGTATCTGGTATTTCTACTGATAAAAGATGACAGCCATAAAGTGCACGATAGCTAATCCTAGTTACGCCCTCAGGGATTACTGGATTTTTATTGGCTCCCCCATAACTGATTAAATTAGTTTTATCTTCACTGCCATCGGCATTTCTCGCATAGATAAAAGCTTCATCATCTGGTAATTGATTATTATTAAAAGCGTATGAGCCAATACTAGTTACACTAGAAGGTATAACAAGCGAACTTATTTGATTGCCGAAAAAAGAATTACTTGCTATTGTTGTCACAGTTTCAGGAATTACAACGCTAGTGAGACCATTGCGATTGAATGCTTGCCCACCAATAGTTACCACCCTTACCCCATCAATGCTACTTGGAATCTCAATATCACTAATTGCTTCATAACCATAATTATTGCCTGGATAACAATAATAATTA
>USBW01000068.1 GCA_900553045.1 uncultured Mycoplasmatota bacterium
TATTTAAGAGAATTTTACGATATATACTCTAAATCTAAGTTTTTTAAAGATGAAACAGAAGAAGACAAAAAGATAAATTTTAAAATATTAAATAGTTTAATTGATATTATATTATTGAACATTATGATTAATGAAGTTGATCGCCTTGATAATATTGGAGTAAACATATATGAACCTAAAAATGAATTTGAAGTAATTTATAATATTAGTAAAGATTTAAACCTAATTAATAAAACAAGAATATTATGGGAAAGAATAATGAATTTTAGCTATTTAATTATAACAAGAGAAGATTTAGAAAAAAAAGTTTCTTCGAAGTCTAAAAAAGCAACCTTTAAAACTTGGTATGAAAGTAAAGGGTATATGTTCTTTGAAAGTTATAATAATTTTATAAATGTTTTTGACAAAAAATATAGAACTCCAGAAACGCATAAATCATCAACTTTAAGAAAGCTATTTTTCAATGATGCTTCATCTCCAATTTTAAGGATTTCTCTTTATATGGCAATGTCTTTTGGACCGACTATATATCCTAATATATTAGGTATATTAAAGGGGGAAAAATTTATGATATTAAGTTGGACAAAAATCAGATCAATAGATGGAAAATCTGTACCTAAGGAATTTAATGAAATACCGAACATAATCCGCGAAAGAGCTACTGCACTCGGTGAATATATAGATAAATTAGATAACTTTACTTGCATAGTTGAAGCTGAATACAATGATTAAATATATCAAAAAGGGGCAAGGACATGTTTGTCCAATACGTACCAGAATCATTAACCATCATGTTTATCGCCATACTTATCAACCAAGCTATAGTTGCTGTGAAGAAAATGTATGCGAAAACGTTCAGTGTGGTTCATGTTGTAATTTCTAAAAGGGCTTTTAGCTCTTTTATTTTGCAAAAATTTATAGTTAATCAAGAAGTAAAATATAATTTTTAAGTGTTTTTTAATCTGATCTATGGTATACTGTATTTACTTGTTTAATATTAAAGACTTTAAGAATAGAGGTAATAAAATGATTAAAGGAAAACCATTTGTTAAGTGGGCTGGTGGCAAAAGACAGATTATAGAGCAATTAAAAAAATATGCGCCTTGTGAGTTTGATACTTATTATGAACCTTTTGTCGGTGGAGGAGCTTTACTTTTTGAACTTGCTCCTAAAAAAGCAGTCATTAATGATTCTAATCAAGAACTGATGAATGTTTATAAAGTTTTATGTGATGAAGAGAAGTTTAAAAAGATGTGTAGTATCTTAAATCATTATGAAAAGGAACACTCCGAAGAATTTTATTATGAAATCCGCAACAAAGATCGTAATAAAAATCTTTATAATCGTCTATCGGATTACACCAAAGCTGCCCGAACTATTTATTTGAATAAGGCCTGTTTTAATGGCCTATATCGCGTCAATAGTAAAAATGAGTTCAATGTTCCTTTTGGAAAAAAGAACAAAGTGAACACTTATGAAGGTGACAATTTAATAACTGTTAGTAATTATTTAACTATGAATGATATCAGAATTTTAAATGTTGATTTTGAAGAAGCTGTAAAAGATGCCAAAAAAGGTGACTTCGTCTATTTTGATCCGCCATATGACTCAGATACTTCTACTTTTAATAGTTATACAGAAGAAGGCTTTTCTAAGGAAGAGCAAAAAAGATTAGCTCGCGTTTTTAAAAGTCTTGACGAAAAAGGTGTTTATGTTATGTTATCCAATCATAATACCAGTTTAATTAATGAATTATATAAAGATTACCATATTCACATAATCAAAGCTAAAAGAAATATTAATTCTAATGGCAAAAAACGAGGTGAAGTAGAAGAGGTAATTATTACAAATTACGAAGTACAATAGACTAAAATTTCCATTTTAAAGGTTATATGATATAATTGGTTTGGTGATAAACATGAAACGAGCATTAGTACTATCTGGTGGTGGGGCCAAAGGCTCTTATGAAATTGGAGCCATTAAAGCTCTAAGAGAGATGCACATGAAGTTTGATATTGTAACTGGCACTTCCATTGGGGCAATTAACGCAGCATTGTATGCTCAAAAAGACTATCAAAAAGCTAAACATCTCTGGGGCAAACTTAAAACCAAAGATCTTTTTGATGGTGTTAAAGACAATATTAGCGAGAAAGAAATGTACCGTGTTTTAGTACAAGAATTCTTTAAAAATGGCGGGCTTTCTTTTGCTAAAGCTGAAAAATTTTTAAGGACTAAAATAAACGAGAAGAAAATTCGTCGTTCCAAAATAAAGTTTGGTTTAGTTACTTACTCTTATACTACTAAAAAACCTCGAATGTTAGCAATTGATCAAATTCCTGAAGGTAAGCTTATTGACTATATTGTGGCTTCAGCAACTTGTTATCCTGCAGTAAACAAAAAACAAATTGATGATGAGTATTTTATCGATGGCGGTTTCTACGATAATGTACCAATTAATTTAGCTATTGAAATGGGAGCGACTGAAGTAGTAGCGATCGACTTGTCAGTGTTAGCTTTTAGTAAAAAAGAGTTAAAAGATGTCAAAGTAGATCGTATCAAATGTAGTGATAAGAACTTTTTTACAATTAATTTCAATCCTGATAACAGCAAAAAATTTATGATGATGGGCTACAATGATACTATGCGACACTTTGGAAGGCTCGATGGCAACATCTTTACCTTTAAAAAAGGGGATCTTGAGAAGAACTATCTTCAAATAGAAGAGGACTATATCAAACTTTTAAAGAGTATTTTTGCTAAGAAAAAGAGCAAACTTTCTAAAGAAATTTTTAAATTATCTAAGTATAAAAGTATCTTTGACAAATTAAAAACTAAAAATAAAATAAGAACAGAGATAACTGATGCTTTAGAATATTTAGGCAATATTTTTGAACTTGACAAAAATAAGATATATTCTATTAAAAAATATAATAAACTTTTAATAGAAAAAGCTAAAGAGCTAGATTACATTAAAATTAATAAATATTTAAAAGGCAAGACTCTTATCAGTTATATGTACAATAAATACATCAAACTTGCTGATAAAAAAGAAGGAGTAAGAGAACTGTTCAATATCGCTCTTTTATTTCCTAAAGAATTTTTGGCAACTTTGTATCTAATTATCATTCATGAAAAGAAAAAGAGTAATCTTTTTGCAAAAATAAGTTGTAAAATAAAAAGAGTTGAGTTAAACTATGAATAAGGAGCGTGAATAAAATGATTTATCCATCAATTGATAAATTGTTATTGCTAGTAGATTCTAAGTATCGATTAGTACATATCGCTGCTAAACGCAGTATCGAAATGAGTGAGACTCATCATTACCAAAAAAAAGAAAATGAATATGTTTCTAAAAAGAATATTGGTAGAGCATTGGAAGAGATCAATGATGGTCTAATTACTATTAAGTATAATAATTAGACTTTTTTTATTGCCAATAAATGGAAGAACTATGCAGATAATTAAATATAAATATCTTAAAGATGGTTTCTACGAAGTTATCTTATCAGATAAAACTCTCGTTTTACATCAAGACTGCATCACCAGGAATGAGATTTTATTAAAAAAAGAATTATCCGATGCTGAAATATTGAAACTTGAACAAGAAGAAAATTATTACAAATTAAAAAAAGAAGCACTTGATATTTTAAAAAAGAAGGTTCTCACTACCAAAGAGTTAACCGATACTTTACAAAAGAGTACTAATAATCAAACAGACCTTGAAAACTTGATCACAGATTTAACTAAACAAGGTTATATAGATGATGATAAGTATGCCGCATTATATATTGATAATAATATGCGGATAAGAAATAAAGGCCCTCTTTATTTGAAAGAAGAATTACTTAAAAAAGGGGTGGCTTTGGAATTTATTACTAAAAATTTAAGTATTTATACTGCTTCTATTGAAGAAGAAAAGATTAATAAGTACGTTACTAAAAAGATGCAGCAAAATAAAAATAAATCTAATTATTATCTCAAGGAAAAATTGAAAAGTGAGTTGCAACAGTTAGGCTACCACAGTGATAAAATTGCTTCTATCCTTGATAATAATAATGTTGATGATCGAGAAATTAGAGCCAAAGAAGAGGCTAGAATAAGAATGAAACTAGCTAAAAAGTACAACGGAAAAGAGCTAGAATATAAAATTAAACAGAAAATGTATCAAAAAGGCTTTAAAATCAATAACTGATAAATAAAAAGTTATGAAAAACTAGCAAAAAGCTTTTTTGACGTATATTCTAGTTTTAGATATAATTAAGTAGTAACAGGAGGTATTGTATGTTTTCAAAAACAAGAAAGGTAGCTATAGTTGGAACTGGATTAGTAGGTTCTAGCACAGCTTTTAGTTTAATAACTCAAGGAATATGTGATGAAGTTCTTATGATAGATTTAAATGAAGATAAAGCTCTTGGGGAAGTAATGGATTTAAAACATTGTATAGAATACTTAAATAGAAATACGAAAATAAGAGTAGGATCCTATGAAGAGTGTGGAGATGTTGATATAGTAGTAATTACAGCAGGAGCACCACCAAAGCCAGGACAAACAAGACTAGATACATTAGATTTATCAGCAAAGATAGCAGAATCAATAGTAACACCTATAATGAAAACTGGATTTAAAGGGCATTTTATAATTATATCAAATCCTGTAGACATAATAGCTCATTATGTTTATAAGATATCAGGGTTACCAAAAAGTAATATTATAGGATCAGGAA
>USBW01000069.1 GCA_900553045.1 uncultured Mycoplasmatota bacterium
GAGGATACTGAAGGAGAACTTCCAAGTCAAAATAAAATAGAAATTGAAAATTGATCAATGAGGTGTATAGAAAATGAAATTTTTAGACAAAATAAAGAATGCTTTATTTGAAGAAGAGGAAGAACAAGAAGAAAGTGTCATTGCTAAGAAAATTGATATTGAAAAGACAGTTGAAGAAAAAAATCATGAACCAGAAGTGAAACATCGTTTTGAAGAAGAGGAAGAGATAAAAGAGGAACCTCGCAAGACGCCTGTTTTGTTTGATGATGAAGACTTTTTAAGTGATACTAAAGATTTAGATGATTATAAAACAGTTCCTAGAAAAGAAGAAAGGATTCTCTATGGTGGCTATGAGATCAAAGAAACAGAAAAAAGCAAAGATAAATTTAAACCATCGCCAGTGATCTCACCAGTTTATGGAATAGTTACTGCTAGTAATATGCCAAAGGTTGAAGTTAACAACAAAGAAAGTAAGAATATTGATAATCTTTTTGTTGAAGAAAGAAAAAAAAGTATCAGTTTAGATGAAATTCGTCAAAAAGCCTTTGGTTTTAATAAAGAAGAGAAAGAAGAATCTCCTCAAGAGATTGATGAGAGTCCAATTCTTTATGATATGAAAGAAGATGATAAACCGGCTATTGAAAAGATTACTTTAGGAGATGCTGAAGAGTATTTTAGAGATTTAGGTTTAGAGTATGAAGTAGATTATAAAGATTTGAATCGTCGTAAAATGACCAGAACTAAAAAGAATGAAGATCTTTCTGATATGGTCAAAGAAGAGATCAAGGAAGATATGAAAATAAGAAAAGAAGATGTCTTTAAAAGAGACGACGATCTTCCTTTGCAAGATGATGATGACGATGATTTGTTTGCTGATTTAGAAGATGAAGATAAGCTTTCTAAAAAAGAAGTGAATGTGCCTGATGATGGGGCTTATACTGAAAAAAATTTATATGATTTAATTGATATGATGTACGATAGTAAGGAGTGAGGATAGAAGATGGGATATAACGATGTTTTATTATCAGTAGTTTTAATTCTGGGAGCAGTTTTAATAATATTTTTGATAGTTGTCTGTATTAAATTGTTGTATACTTTTGATAAATTGAACATACTATTAACAGATGCAACCAAGAAGATGAATAGTTTAAATGGTGTGTTTGAGTGCTTAGATAATGTCAGCAATGCTATTTCTACTGTCAGCAATAAAGCTACAGGCATAGTTGTATCACTAATTGATCGTTTTTTTCACAAAGATAAAGAAAAGGAGAATGGAAAATGAATAAAAAAGGTTATGGAAAGATGTTAGCAGGCGTGGGTATTGGTTTAGGTTTGGGCTTGTTGTTCGCTCCAAGAAAAGGTTCTGAGACTAGAAAGATGTTAAAGGACAAGATGGAAGAGTTAGTTAACAAAGTGAAAGATATTGATGTGGCAGAAGTAAAAGAAGACTTTGAACGTCGTATTAATGAATTGAAGAAAGAAATAACAGAACTTGATAAAGAAAAAGTTTTAGAAATAGCTAAAGAAAAATCTGAACAGATCAAAAAGAAAGTTGAAGAACTAGCAAAACTTGCTAAAAAGAAAGCTAGTCCAGTTGTTGAAAAAGCTGTTAATGATTTAAGAGAGTCTTTAATTGCAGTTACTAAAGATGTTTTAAAAAAGCTAGAAAATAGTAAGTAAGATCCTATTTGTTAGGTTTTTAAAGGAAATAGATGCGATTGCCTATTTCTTTTTTTTGTAAAATCAGGTATAATTTATCATGGAGATGATGAAAATGGCATTAAAGTATGATGAGGACAGCATAAAAATCTTAGAAGGTTTAGAAGCAGTAAGGAAAAGGCCTGGTATGTACATCGGTTCAACCGACAAAAGAGGATTACATCATCTTGTCTGGGAGATCGTTGATAATTCGATCGATGAAGTTATCAATGGTTTTGGTGATTATATTAAAGTTACTTTACATAGTGATAACAGCATCAGTGTAGAAGATCACGGACGTGGAGTTCCTTGTGGTATGCACAAGTCTGGAAAATCAACTCCAGAAGTAATTTATACGGTTTTACATGCCGGTGGTAAATTTGAAAATTCTGGTTACAAAGTCTCAGGTGGTTTACATGGTGTTGGAGCTTCAGTTGTCAACGCTTTGTCAAAATGGATGATTGTCAATATTAAAAAAGATGGGTTAGAACACGAAATAAAATTTAAAGATGGCGGAAAAGTTTGGGAAGACCTAAAAGTTATTGGCAGAACCAATAAAACCGGGACAACGGTTCGTTTTATGCCTGATGATAGTATTTTTACAACTACTAATTTTTCTTTTTCAACTATTTCAGAAAGGATGCAAGAGTCGGCTTTTTTAATTAAGGGACTGACGATTGAGGTAGTTGATGAAAAAGAAAATAAGGATATTAAATATTATTATGAAAATGGGATTTCATCTTTTGTAGAAATGTTAAATGAGGCTAAGACGCCTTTACATAAAGTTTATTATTTAACGGGAGAGAAAAATGGAATTGAAGTAGAAATTGCTTTTCAGTATACTGATTCTTATAATGAGAATATTATCTCTTTTGTCAACAATGTCAAAACGATCGATGGGGGAACTCATGAAGTTGGTTTTAGAACGGCTTTAACCAAGGTTTTTAATGAATATGCTAAAAATAATAATCTTTTAAAGGGCAAAGATAAACCTTTTGAAGGAAGTGACGTAAGAGAGGGAATAACAGCGATTATTTCACTTAAAGTTCCTGAAGATTTATTACAGTTTGAAGGACAAACTAAAGGAAAACTGGGAACGCCAGTTGCTAGGACAGTAGTTGAGTCAATTACGTCAGATAAATTAACTTTCTTTTTAGAAGAAAATAAAAAAATTGCTTTAGCAATTATCGATAAATCTTTAAAGAGTAAAATGGCCAGAGAAGCTGCCAGAAAAGCCCGTGAAGAGATCCGCAAGGGTAAAAAAGGTGGCAAAGAAAAACTTTTATCAGGTAAACTTACTCCTGCTAGCTCTAAAGATAAAAGTCAAAAAGAACTTTTCTTAGTAGAGGGTGATTCAGCAGGTGGTTCAGCTAAACAGGGAAGAGATCGACGTTTTCAAGCTATTTTACCTCTTCGTGGTAAAGTTTTAAATACTGAAAAAGCAAGTATGGACGATATTTTAAAAAATGAAGAAATTAATACTATGATTCATACAATTGGTGCAGGTTCAGGTAGTAACTTTGAACCTAAGGATATCGAGTATGACAAAGTTATTATCATGACCGATGCTGATGACGATGGAGCACATATCCAAGTTTTACTTTTAACCTTTTTCTATCGTTATATGAAACCTTTAATCGAGCTTGGTAAACTTTATATTGCCTTACCACCTTTATACCGCGTAACGACCAATAAAGAAACTTTGTATGCTTATGATAATGAGGAACTAAAAAAAATTACTAAAGATAAAAAATGTCAAATAGGGCGTTTTAAAGGACTAGGTGAGATGAATGCGGAACAGTTATGGGAGACGACCATGAATCCAGCGACGAGAGTTCTTATTAAAGTAAGTATTGAAGATGCCGCCTTAGCAGAAAAACGAGTCAGTGTTTTGATGGGTGACAAGGTCGAACCAAGAAAAGAATGGATTAATGAAAATGTTATTTTCTCCCTTGAAGATAGCTATAAAATTTAACTAGGAAAATTAACGAGAACGTGTTATTATAAAAGTAGATAATAATACGTTTTTTTGAGGTGAGTTAGATGAAAAACAACAGAAAACATATGTACGCCTGGGGGGGCAATGCTGTCAACTTAAGAAAAAATAACTAAAAATATAATGTAAAAAAAGAGAAAGCTTGTCAAAAACTTTCTCTTTACTATTTCCAAAATACGGGAACTAATAATATAATAAATTTATCCAAAATATAAAGGAGTCCCCGCATATGAATAATACCATAAATAATAGAAAAAATAAACAATTAAATAAAAAAAATACAATAAATTTGATCGAAGGAATTTTTAACCAATTAGAAAACACAGATTTTTTAAGGAAGTATGTGTTAAAAAACACAGCTTTTACAAGAGAAAGAAAGATACCAATAGAAAAAATGTTTAAACTAGTATTTGCTAAAGCATTTTTATCTCTAAATGTATTTTTATCACTTCAATTTAAAAAACAAGAAGAAAAAGTAACAAAACAAGCTTATTCTAAAGCAAGAACAAATATTGATTATAATATATTTACAAAACTAAATGAAGATTTAATTGAACAAATATATGGAAATTATAAATTAAAGAAATTTAATAATTATCTGATATTTAGTATAGATGGAACAACAGTTGAACTGCCAAATACAAAAGAATTAAAGGAAGTATTTGGCGAAGCAACAAGTCAAAAAGGAGCAAAAACAGTAGCAAGAGCTTCAGCAAGTTGTATATTTGATAGTTTAAATAATATTACCATTACATCAACAATAGAAAGATATGGATATTCAGAAAGAGAAATGGCAATAAAGATGCTTGATAAAGTTAATAATATAAAAGCTTTAAAAGATGAAAATATTATTAATATAATGGATCGAGGTTATTACAGTACAGGATTGCTTTTACATTTTTGTTCAAATAATTGGAAGTTTTTATTTAGATTATCAAAGGGACATTTAAAAAAATATTTTAAGAAAATGCAAAGTAACGATGAAATATTTACTATAGATCTGGAAAAATTAAGCGGTATTGTCGGT
>USBW01000070.1 GCA_900553045.1 uncultured Mycoplasmatota bacterium
AAACAGGACAATAATTATAGAATCAAACACCCAGTATTGCAGAAATATATTAATTGTCTCCAAGAAAATGTTATTCTTGCTGGAGCAGTTGACAATAATTCACTATTTAGCATTGTTAAATGTGATAATGGCAGCATAGCTTTTAATTTAAAAGACACCTATAAGTATTTGAGTGTTAACAATGATGTCTTATCTATAAAAGAAATTACAAGTACAAGTTCAGTAAATGATGAGGCAAGTATTCAATTCTACCTTGAAAATACAGAACGTCCTAATTATATTAAAAGTAAGGCAATATATAGTGATGATGGCAAAGTTATTACTAAAGTAGTCGATAATTTAGGTAATGTAACTAATTTTGATATTAATTCTAATAATGGCTTAGTCAATAGTATAACAGATCCAATAAATAACAAAGCTAATTATACTTACAATAACAAAGAGCAACTTACTAGTGTCACCAAAGGGGATACTACTATAGAGTATCAGTACAACAATCAAAATATGTTATCTAAAATTGTTACTGATAATAAAGATTATACCTTTGAATATGATGACTTTTTAAATACAAAATCAGTAAAAGTAAACAATAATACTTTGATAACTAATACTTATGCCGAAAATAATGGCCCTTTAATGTCTTCAGTTTACGGTAATGAGGATACAATTAATTTTGAATATGATAACTTTGATCGCCTTAACAAAATTATTAAGATGAATGACACTTATAATTATTACTACAATAATTTAGGTTCTTTAGGAAAAGTTATAGCTAATAATGATCTTTATAAATACAATTATGATTTTGCTAAAAGGCTAACTAGGTATCAGTTCAATGACTATTTGATAGACTATCAGTATGATATTAACAATAATATAACTAAGCGCCAGCATCGTTTAATGAGTAAAGCATGGAATGTTCTTGATTACGAATATAATCAAGAAAATGCGCTAACAAAATTAAGTTTTGATAACAATGCAATCAATTATAAATACGATGAGCTTGGAAGACTTATTGAAGTTAATATTAATGATGTCTATAAAAAAGAGTATAGTTATATCAATAAAGGGGCTTTAACCAGTCTTTTGGTCAAACAAGAGAAAATAGGTGATGACCTTTATGAATATCAATATAATAAGTTAAATAATATTACTAGAATAACTAAAAATGGAAAAACATGGAAAGATGATAACCATGAAGAACTAATAAGAGAAGATGACTATGAACGTAATAAGACGACAAGATATCAATATGATAACAGTGGCAACATTTTAGCAGTTAAAGAATATGAATTAAACACTTATAATTTATTAAAGAAAGATGCTTATGAATATACTAATAATAGTTGGAAAGATCAATTAACAAAATATAATGCAGATACTATTACCTATGATGCAATAGGAAATCCACTTACAATAGGCAACAACATATCCTTAGGTTGGATTAATGGTAGACAATTAGATACTTATGTAGACACTATAAAAAATATCAGTGCTAGCTATCAATATAATAAAGATGGAATTAGAATTAAAAAAACAATAAACAATACTCCGACAGAATATTATGTAGAAAATAATCAAATAATATTTGAAACTAGAAATAATGATATGTTATACTATATTCGAGATAATATAGGTAACTTGATAGCGCTATTGCATAATAACAACTTATATTATTATCTACTAAATATTCAAGGGGACGTTGTAGGATTACTTGATGAAAATTATAATCTAGTTGCTAGTTATAAGTATGACAGTTTCGGTAAGATTATTGCCATAGAAGATGGTAATCAAAATGACATTAGTAACAATCCTACTCATATAGCCAATATTAACCCGTTTAGATATCGCAGTTACTATTATGATAATGAAACAGAGCTTTATTATTTAAACAGCAGATATTATAGTCCTGAAATTGGTAGATTTATTAATGCTGATGCAATAATAAAAGATCTAAGCACTAATAGTTTATCTACAAATATGTATTCTTATTGTAAAAATAACCCAATAATACATTCTGATAAAAATGGACAATGGGCAATATTTGATGACATAGCAGCAGGAATTGTAGGATTATTTGTGGGAGTTGGTTCGCAATTGATCACTGACGTTACAACTAGTGTCATAAGTGGCTCATGGCAGTTTTCGAGTTGGGAAACATATGCCGGAGCTGCAATTGGTGGTATAGTTGGTGGGATAACAACATTATATGCTGGTCCAGTAATAGGTGCTGCAGTCGGAGCAGGAACGTCAACACTCGTTGGTCAAACACTTGAAAATATTACTGGTAAGGAGGAACGCTCATTTTCAGAAATTGCCACAAATACCATTATAGATGCAACAATAGGAGCTGTTACAAATAAAATTATCCCTGTAAAAGTATCTGGCATAACATCAGGACGTAATAGTATGGCTGCTGTATATCAAGCAGGACTAACGAAACTAGGGAATAGAACTGCCACAAAAATGTCGTTTAAAGTCATGACTAAAGGAACAATTTCTGGAATTGTGTCCGATTTACCTGTCGATGGTATAATGAGTATAAAAAACTTTTTAAGCAACTTATGCCAAGTATACAATCAACAACAGAAACCAACGCCTACAAGCACACTTTATTGGTGTGCACCGTAATAAAAATAGGAGGTAGTAAAATGATTCTTAGTAAAATACTATTTGCAATACTTTTGCCATTCTTTATGACTCTAGTTTTTACGTCGATCGCAAAATCAAACAAAAAAGCAAATAAGAAAATGACTGATGAACGTTTCACAATGTTTTTTCCAAGATTTTACCTAGCTATTGGAGTAATGGGAGCAGTAGTAGTTTTACTATTATGGATTGCATTTGAATTTTTACAAGAAGAGCCATTACATATTTTGTTTTATTTTATTATGGGGCCAATATTTCTAACTGGGATATATATGATCTTAAAAGTGTTAACATTTAAGGTAGAAGTCGATGGTAATAATATAACTTACTATTCAGCTTTGAGAAAGCCTTATACTTTTACTTTCAATGATATAGCCTCCGTTTTGCGTCAGGTTAGAAAACATAATACAAGATTAGAAAGACTTGTAATTAGAACAAAATCGGGAAGAAAAATAATATTAGAATGTTCAGAAGTAGGCTATAAAAGAATCTCTAAAAGAATTAAGAATGAAGTGAAAAAAGAATGTTTATCAGGGTTTTAAAGATTGCCTCTATTTAACATTGTTTAAAAGTCAATCTTTGATAAAACGACTAGCTTCTAAACAAAAAATGGAAATACTAATAATATCATGTTATACTTAAATCAACAATACTATAATAAGTTGGAGGGTATATGATAAAAGAAAAAAGTAGTCCAAAAGATTGGAAGATAAATGATATGTTTTACACAAAAATAAAGCATAAAGATGAACTGTACAACAATAAATATTTGCTGTTCATAAAAGTCGGAGAATATCAATGGAGCAAGAATAGTAAGATTCCTGTTTTTTGGTTAAAGATTACCAAAGATAATAATTTGCCAAAAACAAAAGAAGAGATAGATAATCTGGAGTTTATAATTACTAGCATGACTGTTTGGGAAGAGAGGTTTTTCCCACTTATGGGGGATTATCAAGAAATGATAAAAGATCTAGAAGAAAAGAAAAAAGTTAAATTTTTCCCTGATGATTTTGGCTATTTGCATGAATATCGTTTTGCGTTTATCGCCTTTAACAGAAAATATGTTCCGGAAGAATTGGAATATTTAGGAAACTTTGAAGTAACTCCTCCTAAAGATGAGTATATTCCCTTTTGTGAACAGAGCATTAACACTTATAGATGGGAAAATTTGTTTGATAATCTATTAGAAAGATACAAACTTTACAATTTAAGACAATCCATAATGTATGAAAAAGAATATTCAGAAAACTTGCACAAAGAAAACAAAGAAGAATTTGATATGCTGTTTAACCTAACAAAGTACGATTATTTTTACAAAAAAAAGTACAATATGGGATACTTTGAATTTATTGATAAACAGCGAACTCAAGCAAAGTTAAAAAATATGTCAAAAGAAGCCAAGGAAGCTCTTAAAGATTTAACTGCTATTGCAGATAAATACTGTTTAGATGATGAGGAATAAGGAGGTATAATATGGGAGCATGGGGAACTAAACTTTATGATAATGATGTAGCATTAGACGTGAAAGGAATATATAAAGACAAGTATAATAAATCAAAAGATGGTGTAACTCTTACTAAAGAAGTTTTTAGCGAGTGTTCTGATTTTTTAACCGACATTGAAGATGGGCCAATAGTTTTTCTTGCCTTAGCTGACTTACAGATGAAAGATAAGATCTTAATAGAAGACGTTAAAAATGGTGCCCTTAAAGCAATGATTGTCGACTTAGAAAATTGGAAAGGTAACGAAGAAGACTATAAAGCAAGAAAAAAAGAATTAGATAAGCTCAAGACAAAACTTGAAAATTATGATTTATAGTTTGTAAAATTAAAAAGAAGCAATATGAAGATGCAAGATCTTTACTATTGCTTCTTTGTTTTATAAAAATATTTTGGATTGTAGATGATCTCATGATATACTTTATTTGTAAGATAATAATTGGTTGGAGTTGAGTTTATGTTGTATGATTTAATCAGAAATTTGTTATATTTATTGGCAATTGCCTTAATAATAATTTTAGCAATAAAAGGAAAGTTTCGTCATAAGAAAG
>USBW01000071.1 GCA_900553045.1 uncultured Mycoplasmatota bacterium
CTTTGTTTTTATTAATTTTATTTGTTCTTTTATAAACCCCATATAGCAACACCTATTATATTTTATTTAGAAAATCTTACTAAAGCTAATTCCTTTGCCTTAAAAAATACTTGCTTTTTTTAATAAATTGTTGTATAATACTACTCACAAACAAAAAGGGAGGAATATTTTATGGCTAATGATAGAAATTTTGAAGGTTATGCTGGAATTATTACTTTAGATGAATTTAATAGATTAAGCGCTCTTGCTAAAAGAATGCGTCAAAATCTTAAAATTAATCGTTTAAGTAAGAATGATAACTATGCTAAAAGATCAGAAGCAGATATTAGTGAAGCTGGAGCATTACCAGTTAATAGTAGAGTGTTGAGTGAAACTGATGCTACTGAATATAGCATAAGAGAACTTGAAGAGTTTTTAGCAAACGTTGTCATTGTAACTGACAAAGAAATAGCTGATCTAAAGGCTGCTCATAAGATGACTTTAGGTAGTCGTGCAATCGTTGATTACGATAATGAAATGATGAAAATCTATTTAACTAATCGTAAGAATGCTTTACAAGAAGATGAAAATGGTTTCTTAGGTATTGATATTTCATCAAAAGTTGGTGAGTTATTAAATGAACAGACTGAAGGCTGTGAAGTTACTTATGTTGATGACTTTAATCATCCACATCCAATTGTAATTAAAAAAGTCTTTACTGATCAGGAATTAAAAAACTATTCTACAGATGAAGAAATGTCAAAAAGAAGAAATAGATAACTTTTAACTTAAATTTAATCTTAATAATTAAAAAACAATAATCAAGAAGAACTGAAGATTTTTTCTTGATTATTTATTTGCTAGGGGGTTGTAAAATGGACAAGAATGAAATAATAGCTTTATTTAAAGCTGACATAAGTCTTGAAGAAATTGCTAAAGATAAGAATATTCCGTTACTTACTATCTGTAATTTGTATATGGACTATGTAAAGAAGTATCATGTTAAGACTCTTAATAATCCAAATTACTTGTATGCTTCTTCTAAATTACTTATTAAGAAAAAGAATTATAAGTACATTGATCCATATTGTCATTTTAAAATTGATGGTGAAACAGATTATGTGATGACTAGAATTAAGAGTAATGTTATTTACTATTATCTACAGGGAATGAGTTGCCTTGCATTAAGTAAAGAGACAGGGCTTAGTCTTGAGAGTATTGAAGAGTTATGTTCTAATTACGTCAAGAAAGAAAATGTTATCGTTTCTTCTTCTTTAAAAGATGAATTAACAGATTATGAAGAGTATGTTCTTCTTTTGAAAAAGGGGCATTCTCATAAAGATGCTTTTATGATGATGGGGATTTCGCGAAATGTTGCTGATCGTTATAGAGAAAAATATTTAAACTCTATTCACAATTTTAATGTTCCTAAAAAAGAAAAGGCCAAGCCTAATTTGCTAGCAGGGGATCATGTTGTGATCGAATATGATGATAATGATGAGCAACAGATACTTAAATTTGCTTTAGGTTGTGAATCACAGGATTCTTCATATGAGACATTAGATATGGATAGTCCTTTTGCTAAGCAAATATTTACTAAAAAAGTGGGCGAAAGGTTTATTTTCAATTTTAACGGCCTTAAGGCAAATTGTAAAATATTAGCAGTAAATTCCTATGCTGACATGAGAAAAAAGGATAAAGAAGAGAAGAGGAGTGAGAAAATGCTTAAATTAAATGAAGTGGAAAAAAATATTATTTATATGATTTTTGGTGGAAAAAATCCAGAGGATATAGCAGTTAACTTAAATGTTCCAGTAAGTAAGGTTTATACTACTTTAAAGACTTATATTTTAAGTCATAAAGAAGTATCTTTCAAAGAATTTTCTACTGAAATACAGAAGAATATTGGTGTTTCATCTAGAAGAAAATAAAGGCAAAAAGCGATTTTGTGATCGCTTTTTTACTTGCTTATAAAATAAACAAAATTTACTTTTGAATCTTTTGATGCTTTTAGGTGAATTATGTGATATAATCTAGCTTAGAAAGGTTTTAATAATTAAGTAGGTCCTTTGATCATAGCATTAATTAGAAGGGTGGAGTAAGATGAAGACTTGTAGAAAATGTAAAAAAAAGGTAGCCAATAATGCTAAAATTTGTAAATACTGTGGAGCAGATGTAACAAAAGCAGTTGTAATAAAAAATGTTAATAATACTAAAAGTGCTAAAAATGTTAATAGTGTTTCCAAGGTTAAGGTAAATCAAGATCAAAAAGCTTTAGATGTTTCTAAAACAGAAATTATTAAAACTAGTAAAAATAGCCAAACTAAACAAGAGAAGTATAATGCTAGGCAAAGCAAGCAGGCACTTTTAAAGAATGAAAAAGTAAGGAAACAGCAAGAAAAAAGAAAAAAGACAATTGAGGATGATAAGGACGCCTTTTTAAAAAATACTAAAGCTATTTCTAAGAAGAGTCTAGATAAAGCTTTAAAATTAGACTCTAAGCAAGAGAAAGAGCAAAAGCCAAGGAAAGAGAAACAGTCCCTTTTAAAATCTTCAAAAGAACATAAATCTGATGATAATAAAGTAAAAGTAACTGAGAATAAAACTAAGAAAAAGATTGATGAAACTTTACAATCTTCAGTTAACAAAGACTTAGAAAACAAAGAAAAAGTAATAGCCAAAGAACCCAAGAAAGAAGCTAGCTCTTCTAAAGTTAACGATAATGTTGACACTAATATTACTGTTAAGTCTAATAAGAAAAAGAAATTTAAAATAAGTAGATTTTTTAATAAATATACTTTACTGTTAGTAATTTTACTACTTTTAGGTTTTACTGCTTTTATCTGTGGAGTTACTTTGTTTGAAAGTGACAACTCTTTGCAAGTTTCTGACTATGGTAAAGAATTTGCGATGAATCAAAGTATTCGCTTTGGAGGAATTGCTTATAATATTACTAATGTTTCAGTAGTAGGCGAGACAGAGTACCGTAAGCCAAAAGAAGGTAATCATTTTGTTATGGTTACGATAGAGATGGAAAATTATAGTAAAAATAAAGTTAAATATAGTTATCGTAATTGGAAAATGTTAAATAGTAAAGGAGAAGAGAGCAGTAGAGTCTTTACACCTGTTAATGCTGATAGCGCTCTTTACAGTGGTTATTTAGTAGTTGGTGGTTCCAAAACTGGTACTTTGGTTTTTGAACAACCTAAAGATGATTCCAATTTATATTTACAGTTTTATCAATTAGTACCTAAAGAGACTGCTGATGGGGTAAGAGACGTCGTCGATGAGGAGACAGGAGTAATTTTTAAAATTAAACTTAATGATGTTTCAGAAAAAAATTCAAGTGAAAACGAATAATAAAAAAACTTTCTAGTAGAAATTAACTGGAAAGTTTTTTGCTTTTATGTAAGCCTATAAGATTATAAACTATTCATCCACAAGTAAATATGTGGTGATACTGCTTCATATCCTTCGGCATTAAGATGTAAGTTATCTTTTAAATAAGTATCAGAATCTACTTTTAAAAGTTCACTATAGCTTATACCTTGAAGAGTAGAACCGGAATATAAATCAAGATAAGCAATGTCCCATTTGTCTAAGACTTCTTTCATTGCTTCATAGTAACTTTCAGATAGCTCTACTCTATTTTTATTACTATTTGGTGTAGCATAATTAATAATATAACCAATGTGAGCTTTAGGCCATTGTTTCTTGGCCGTATAAATGTAGGCTTCTAAGCCTCCTAGGAAAGTTGTTGTGTCATAGTTACCAGAAAAATCATCTTTTTGATATTCTCCTAAAGGAACTTTAGCAGAAATATCATTAGTTCCACCATGTAAAATAACGTAATCATATTCCTCATCTTGATATTCTTTGACAAAAGAAGTAATCCAGTTATTTTTAGTGTTGGAAATTCGCCAACCAGGTTTTCCGGCATTGACAACATCTTTTAAATCATAATGATCACTAATATAATTAGCCCAAGAGTAACCCTTTGGCGTACCGCCTGAACCATAAGTAATAGAGTCACCAAAGAAAATAGCAGTTTTGCCTTCAGTTTTAGTTTTAAAAGTTAACTCAATTGTATTACTTTTAGCATTGCGAGTGTTAACAGTTACTATTACTTTACCTGGTTTTAAGCCGATGATTGTCCCATCCTGTTCAATTAAAGCTATATTTTCATCACTTATTTCCCAGCTTACATCTTTTAAAGAAGTGTTAGCAGGTTCAAAAAGAGCTTCTAAAGTGATTGGAGTTCCGATTATAGTTTCATTAGGACCTTTAATTGCTACTGTTTCTGGCAAGACTTCTTTAACCGTAACGGTGATACTATCTTTTTTGCCAGAGCTTGCTTGAATGCAAACTTCAGTCTTGCCATCTTTAAGTCCTTTAATCACGCCGTCTTCGGTAATACTTAAAATAGTAGCATCTTTCGTTTTCCAAGTTAAGTCACTAGCAGTAAGTTCATGAGGTAATTCTTCAAGTTTTAAAGTAACTTCCTCACCAACATCTATTATTAAGTTACCACCCTTAATTGCAAGTCTTCTTTTTACTGTAACTTCTATCTTGGCTTCTTTACCATTGGGAGCTGTTGCTCTTATATAAGTTGTACCTTCTTCGTAAGCAGTTACTTCTCCTTTACTAGTTACAGTAGCAATAGAAGGATCTTCACTATGCCAAACTACTTCTTGATTAATTTTTTGTGGTGGATAA
>USBW01000072.1 GCA_900553045.1 uncultured Mycoplasmatota bacterium
TTTTATAAGAAAACACTTTATCATTTTATATGGATGCAACATATATGGTAGAAACAGGTCAGGGTCGGAAGACAGCAGCCTTAATATCCTCTATGTGTGTGCATCTATTTTTTTGGAGGTTCAAGTGAATAAGGAGTATCATAATATTTTGTTAAAACTGGCTAAAAAGGCATCAGATAAAGGAGAAATACCAGTTGCTGCAATAATTGAAAAAGATGGTAAAGTTATAGCTAAAGCTTATAACAAAAAGCATTGTGCTAATATTCCCGTTTATCATGCTGAAATTTTGGCCATAAAAAAAGCCTGTCGTAAGTTAAAAACATGGCATTTAGATGATTGTTCTATGTATGTAACACTAGAACCTTGTCCAATGTGTTATTATGCCATAGTAGAATCTAGAATTAAAAATGTCTATTATATGCTTGATTCTAAGTACTATGATTCAATCAATAACAAATTAAATAAGACAGAAAAAATTAAAGTTGCTGATGATGAATATTTACAACTTTTACAAGATTTTTTTAAAAAATTACGCAATAAATTCTGAAAAATGACAGGAAAAGGCAATTTAATTGCACATAATATTTCCCGGGAAATATTTCCAGTAATTTTTCTTTTTTTTAATTTAAAAAAATGATATACTAGTTTTAGTTTTGGGGGCGATATCAATGAGTTATTTAGCTTTATACCGAAAATATAGACCAACAACTTTTGAGGAAGTAGCTGGCCAAACTAAAGTAGTCAAAATTTTAAAAAATTCCATTGCAAATTCAAGATTATCACATGCTTATTTGTTTTATGGACCAAGGGGGACTGGCAAAACTTCAATTGCCAAATTAATTGCTAAATTAATAAACTGCGCTAATCCTATCGATGGCAACCCTTGTGATAAGTGTCCAAGCTGTTTAGCATGTTTAGAAAAAAATAATCCAGATATTATTGAAATGGATGCTGCTTCGAACAATGGCGTAGAAGAAATTAGAAAAGTAATTGATACAGTTGGTTTAATGCCCAATATTTCCAAATATAAAGTCTATATAATAGATGAGGTTCATATGCTTTCTACAGGAGCTTTTAATGCTTTATTAAAAACGATTGAAGAACCACCTGCTCATGTAATATTTATATTAGCTACAACTGAATATTACAAAGTGCCAGAGACTATTATTTCAAGATGTCAGTGTTTTTCTTTTGAACGTTTGGCAATTGATGATATATATTCAAGATTAAAATATATTGTAGACCAAGAAAAAATAAAAGCTTCAGATGAAGTTTTAAAGCTTATTGCAAAATATGCTGATGGTGGCTTACGTGATGCTATTGGGACTTTAGATAAACTCTGTGCTTATTCTAATGAACTAACTGTTCAGGACTTTTATGAACTACGTGGAATAGTTGATGAAGCTTTTTTACAAGAGTTCGTTACAAAACTAAACCAATTTGATAAAGACTCTATTTTAAAAATGATTGATGAACTATTTAAAAATGGTAAAAATACAATTATTTTTGTTAATGATCTTTTGAACTATTTTACTAGCGAACTTATAAATAATAGTAATAATTTAGACTACTATGATATTATTGATTCTTTAATTGATTTATTAGAACACATGAAAAGAAGTTCTAATACCAGAATTTTATTAGAAGTTGGCTTTTTAAAAATAGCTAGTCATTTGAAGAAAGATTTAAAAGATTCAACTATTTCCCAGGAAATAGTTCCTTCAAAAAACAGTTTCAATAATTCAAAAAAAGAATCTATTATTCAAGAGTTACCAAATAAAGTGTCAAAAGCTGACGAAAATAGTAAAACTATTCGTCAAGAAGAAAAAGGATTAAAAGCTCAAGCTCAATCGAATAATAAGTATTTTAAAGTACGTGAGCAAAGAATAAATAATGCTTTTGCTCAAGCTAATAAAGAATTGCTATTAAACTTAAAAAATAAGTGGAGTGAAATAGCAAACTATTTGTACAATAAAGAATTTGCAACCGTTGCTTCATATCTTATTGATTCTAACTTACGAGTAGCTGGTGAGCACGATTTAATAATATCGGTTCATTATGATGCCCTTTTAACCAATATGATCGATAATTGTGGACAATTAGAGTGGCTTTTCAAACTAATTAGTGGCAATTTATATCATATGGCCTTTATTTTAGATAGTGATTGGGAAAAGTTAAAAACAGAGTATGTTAATAATATTAAAAATGGTAAAAAGTATAAATATCTTCCCGAAGTTGATGAGAATGATGTTATAATAGAAGATAGTTCTAAATCGTCATTAGATAGTTTTAATTTAAAAGATGATACTGAAACTGAAGCAGTGGCTTTATTTGGTGATGATTTAGTAGAAATAAAAGATTAGGAGGAATGTGAAAATGAATATGCAAGCTTTAATGAAACAAGCTCAAGCAATGCAAAAAGATATTGCTAAGTTAAAAAATGAAGTTGAAGCAATGGAGTTTGAGGGAGTTAGCAGTTTTGTAACAGTTAGGGTTAATGGTAAAAAAGAAGTTTTAAAAGTTACTATTTCCAAAGAAGCTAGTGAATTACAAGACGATTTTAGTATGTTAGAGGATATGATTCTTTTAGCTACTAATACTGCTCTTGCTAAAGTTGATGAAGCTATGGAAAGCAAAATGGGCAAGTACTCTAATATGATGTCAGGTTTATTGTAAAATGTATCCAAGTAGTTTAGAAAATATTATCCAATCATTTATGAAGTTACCTGGAATAGGAGAGAAGACAGCTGTTAGGCTTGCTTTTTCTTTACTTGATTTTGATGAGGAGAATTTGCAATTTTTTGGTGAGTCAGTTGCTAATTTAAAAAAACAGATTAAATATTGTTCTCGTTGTGGTTCTTTAACAGATCATGATTTATGTAACATTTGCTCTGATAAATTGCGCGATGCTTCTAAATTAATTGTTGTAAAAGAACCAAAAGATATTTTCTTATTTGAAAAAATGGGGATCTTTAATGGCTATTATCATGTTCTTGGTGGAGTAATTTCACCAATTGATGATATTGGTCCTGCGGATTTAGCTATTCCCTCTTTATTAAATCGTATCAAAGAAGAACCTATTGCCGAAGTAGTTTTAGCTATTGGTTCTGGAATTGAAGCAGATACGACAGCTTTATATATAAAAAAAAGTATAACTGATAAGAATGTTGTTGTTACTAGATTAGCTAGTGGCATTCCTATTGGAGCAGATATGGATTATGTTGATGCTTTAACTTTAGAAACAGCTTTGCAAAATAGGAAAGAGGTATTAGATACTATTTCGTGACATATATTTTCTTGAGGTGAAACATGAAAAAATTATTGTCACTGTTAAAAGGACTTTTAGTTTCACCATTTCTAATTTATATTTATGATTTGGTGGCTAGTCCTTTTAACTTAACTATTCCTATTAACATTTTAACGGTTTTTATCGTTGGTTTATTAGGAATTCCCGGTCTTATTATGCTTCTTGCTTTTTCTTTAGTAGCATTTTAATGAGGTGTTTTTGTGTTTTTTGAGAAGTATAAAGATAAGCAAAAATTATTTTGTGATTTTATTACACGTTCTTATGCTAATGATAAAGTTTCTCATGCTTATTTGATTGAAACTAATTCTGTTTCTTATGCAGACGACTTAGTAAAAGAATTTGTAAAATTTTTGCTTTGTCCAAATAAAGATAATTGCCAAGAAGCTTGTCAGATCTGTCATTTAATCGATAACGATTCTTACCCAGATCTAAAGATTATCGATAATGGTCTTAAGACTATTCGTAAAGAACAGATCTTAGAACTGCAAAATCTTTATGCTACTAAAGCTATCTATGGTAAATATATGATATATGTAATAAAAAATGTCGAAAATTTTACAAACTCTTCTGCTAACACTATTTTAAAATTCTTGGAAGAGCCCGCTCCTGATATAATTGCGATTCTGCTTACTAAATCCTTAAATTTAGTGATAGATACTATCGTTTCTCGCTGTCAGGTCCTTACTCTTAATAAAGAGCAGGATAATCTTACTGACTTATATCAAAAATATGTTACTTTATATCCTGATTATGCCAGCTTTTTAGAAAAAGTTAATTTCTATTATCAATTTTTTTTGCAACTAGAACAAGAAAAAGACACTTTCTTTTTAACAGATAATTCCCAATTTAAAGAAGAATTGGCACCCCTTTTTGAATTTGGTTTACTTTTCTATTCATCTTTGTTAAATGAAAAATCAGATCTTTTAAAAGATTATGATAAATCTTTCTTTCTTAAAAAGAATACTTTTGCAGATCTTTTAAACAAAATCGATTTATTGAATGATTTTACTGATTATGCTAAAATAAATTGTAATAAAGATTTATTAATTGATTTCTTTATTCTTGAATTTAGTGGGGTGTAAAAGATGATTGAACTAATAGGAATTCTTTTTTCATATTCTAATAAAATTAATTATTTTGAATCTATGAACTCTTATGATAAGGGAACTAAAGTTGTCTGTGAGTTAGAAAGAGGAGAGGTTTTAGGAGAAGTTGTAACAGATAAAATTAAAGTAGATTCCTCTAAGGTTGGTCCAGTAAGTGGTAAGATTTTACGAATTGCTACCTCTACTGATCTTAAACAATTTTCCGGTAATCAAAAACTTGAGAAAAAGGCTTATCAAGATGCTGTGCGTCTTGTCAAAGAGCTAAAATTAAATATGA
>USBW01000073.1 GCA_900553045.1 uncultured Mycoplasmatota bacterium
CATTACAATAATTACAGTTCCTAGAACTATTACTAACAAAAAGTTGATAAGATTAGCTAAATTTTTTTCTTTGGCTAAAATATCTAAAAGACCAACCATTAAAATTACTACTCCAGTAATGACAATGAAATTCTCTTCATTAGTAATTGGCATAAATAATAAAATTAGATCAAGAATTAAGAATAAAATACTACCAACTAAAAGGAAAAGATAGTTTTCTATTCTAAGATCTTTGTACTTACAAGCAAAATATAGATACTTTCCTGCTATGCAAAGAATTGCAAAAGGTAATAAATATTTTACTGAAGCTGTACCAATAATTTCACGATTACAAATAAGGGCAATTATTGCTACTACTAGTAATATTACTCCGTTAAACAAATTATGTTTACTCTTATAAGATAGACTAATCTTCTCTTCAAGTGTCAATTTTCTTTCTTTCATATTCCACCTCGCATTAATTGTATAATATTTTACCACTTTTTGCTAGTATTTATTAATAAATTTTGCTACAATATTGGTGGAGGTTAAAATGGGAAAGTTATATTTTAAATATGGCGCAATGG
Organism: uncultured Mycoplasmatota bacterium; assembly: GCA_900553045.1. GTDB lineage: Bacteria > Bacillota_I > Bacilli_A > RF39 > UBA660 > UMGS1572. Next base: position 567 of record USBW01000073.1, read on the forward strand.
GTTCTGGAAAGACAATTGAACTGCTTAGGACAATTTATAATTATGAACGTGGTAACTTTAAAACAGTATTATTTAAACCTCTTATTGATACTAAGGGCGATGATAATATTGTCAGTAGAATGGGTTTGTCAAGAAAAGTAGATGTTTTACTAGCAAATGATGCTAAAGTGACTACTTATATAGATGCTAAAACTAAAACTATTTTTATTGATGAAGCTCAATTTCTTACTAAAGAACAAGTTGAAGAGTTATGGCTTTTAACTAAAGAACGCGATCTGATTGTATTTTGTTACGGTATCAAACAAGATTTTCTTACCAATATGTTTCCAGCCTCAAAAAGACTTTTGGAATTGGCAGATAAAATAGAAGAGATCCCAACCTTATGCAAATGTGGAAAGAAAGCAACGTTCAGTTTGAGAAAATTGAATAATAGACCAGTCTTTGAAGGAGAACAGATTTCTATTGATGGCTTCTTTGATGTAACATATGAAGCTTTATGTGGTGAGTGTTACCTAAAGACTTTTAAAGAAGCTAAAGAAGCTGGTCTAATAAGAAAAGAAAATATTTTTTAAAGGAGAGAAGAAATGAAATACGTATATAGTTTTAATGAAGGAAATAAAGATATGCGTAATCTTCTAGGAGGAAAAGGTGCTAACCTTGCTGAGATGGCAGGACTTGGACTTCCAGTTCCTAGAGGATTTACGATTACTACTGAAGCTTGTACTAGATACTATGAAGATGGTAAAGCTATCAATGAAGAAATAGAAAAAGAAATAATGAATAAACTAGATGAACTTGAAAAAGTTACTGGTAAAAAAATGGGCGATAGTAAGAACCCACTTTTGGTTTCTGTAAGAAGTGGTGCTAGAGCATCAATGCCTGGTATGATGGATACAGTTTTAAATTTAGGTTTAAATGATGAAGTTGCTAAAGGATTTAGCGAAACTACTAATAATCCAAGATTTGTTTACGACAGTTATCGTAGATTTATTCAGATGTTTGCAGACGTTGTTATGGGCTTTCCAAAATCTTCATTTGAAAGACTTTTTGACAAAATAAAGGAAGAAAAAGGCGTTACATATGATACAGAACTTACTGCTGAAGATTTGATGGAAGTTGTTGAAATTTATAAAAAAGAATACTTACGTCATGCTAATAGTGAATTCCCACAAGACCCTAAAGAACAATTAATGGAAGCTATTAAAGCTGTATTTAGATCATGGAATAACGATCGTGCGATCACTTATCGTCGTTTAAATGATATTCCATCTAGTTGGGGAACTGCTGTTAATGTTCAAGAAATGGTTTATGGTAACCGTGGTGAAACTAGTGGCACAGGTGTTGCTTTCACAAGAAACCCAGCTACTGGTGAAAAGAAATTATTTGGTGAGTATTTGATGAATGCTCAAGGAGAAGACGTAGTTGCTGGTATTCGTACTCCACAGTCTATTGATACTTTAAAAGAAGCTATGCCAGAGTGTTATAACGAGTTTGTTAAGATCTGTAACATCTTAGAGACTCATTATAAAGATATGCAAGACATGGAATTTACAATTGAAGATGGTAAATTATTCATGTTACAGACTAGAAATGGTAAAAGAACTGCTCAGGCTGCTATTAAAATTGCTGTAGACCTAGTAAGAGAAGGAATGCTAACTCGTGAAGAAGCTTTATTAAAAGTTGAGCCAAAACAGTTAGATCAATTATTACATCCTAACTTTGATCAAGAAAGTCTTAAAAAAGCAACTGTTGTTGCTAAAGGCCTTGCTGCTTCACCAGGTGCTGCAACTGGTAAGATTTACTTTACTGCTCAAGATGTTATGAAAGCTTATGAGAATGGTGAAAAAGACTTACTTTTAGTTAGACTTGAAACTTCACCTGAAGATATTGAAGGTATGAATCTTGCTCATGGTATTTTAACTGTTCGTGGTGGAATGACTTCACATGCTGCAGTAGTTGCTCGTGGTATGGGTACTTGCTGTGTATCTGGTTGTGGTGAGTTAAAGATTGATGAAGAAGGTAAGAGTGTAACTACTAAAGATGGTAAAACTTATCATGAAGGTGACTGGATGAGTTTAGATGGTTCAACTGGTAATGTTTATGGTGAGAAGATCGAAACTGTTGAACCAGAGATCTCAGGCGATTTTGAAGAGTTTATGACTTGGGCAGATGAGACTAGAAGATTACAAGTTAGAACTAATGCTGATAGTCCAAAAGACGCTATGCAAGCTCGTAAATTCGGAGCTGAAGGAATTGGTTTATGCCGTACTGAGCATATGTTCTTTGAAGAAGATCGTATTTTTAACTTTAGAAGAATGATTACAGCTGATACAGTTGAAAAACGCGAGGAAGCTTTGGAGAAGATCTTACCTTACCAAAGAGATGACTTTGAAGGACTATTTAGAGCAATGAAGGGTTATGGTGTAACTATTCGTTTCTTAGATCCACCTCTACATGAGTTCTTACCTCATACTGATGAAGAAATTAAACCACTTGCAGAAAGTTTAGGTATGACTTTTGAGTCTTTAAAAGCAAGAGTTGAATCATTAAAAGAGTTTAATCCAATGATGGGTCATAGAGGATGCCGTCTATCTATAACTTATCCTGAAATTGCTAAGATGCAGACAAGAGCAGTTATCGAAGCAGCACTTAAAGTTAATAAAGATGGTTTAAATGTTGTACCAGAAATTATGATCCCACTTGTTGGTGATGTTAAAGAGTTAGCTTATGTTAAGAATATTGTCTGTGAAACAGCTGATGCTTTAATTAAAGAATCAGGAGAAAAATTAGAGTATCATGTTGGTACAATGATCGAAATTCCAAGAGCTGCCTTAACAGCAGATAAGATTGCTAAGGAAGCTGAATTCTTCTCATTTGGTACTAACGATTTAACACAGATGACTTATGGCTTCTCAAGAGATGATGCTACTAAGTTCTTGAATGATTATTATGCAAAAGGAATTTTTGAATCAGATCCATTTGCTAAAGTCGATCAAGAAGGTGTTGGCGAATTAATGAAGATTGCTATTGAAAAAGCTAAGAGTGTTCGTCCAGATATTAAACTTGGTATTTGTGGTGAGCATGGTGGCGATCCATCTACTATTGAGTTCTGTGATAAGATTGGTCTTACATATGTTTCATGTAGTCCATTTAGAGTACCAATTGCTCGTTTAGCAGCTGCTCAAGCAACAATTAATAATCGTTAAATAAAAGTTACCACTTAAAAAATTAAGTGGTAATTTTTTTAATGTATAAGGAATTGCTATTTGAAATAGTATTTTGAAAGGTTAACAAACAACAGTAAAAAGTAATAATTTAAAATAAAGAAGCAATATTGACATAGTTAATTTATTGTTCCATAACATAGAATATGGTATAAAAGTAAGGCTATAAGGATGTGAATTGTATGGCAGAATATTGGGATTTATATGACTACAAAAAAAATAAAATAAATAAAGTTGTAAAACGAGGAGATAAATTAAAAAATGACGAATTTCATTTAGTATCTAATGCTTGGATTAAAAATTCAAAGGGAGAATTTTTGATTACTCAAAGAGTTGCAACTAAGCCACACCCATTAATGTGGGAATGTACTGGTGGGTCAGCACTTAAAGGTGAGGACTTTTTAGTTGCAGCTATTAAGGAAGTAAAAGAGGAATTAGGCGTAAATGTGTATAAGAAAGACGCAAAGTTTATAGGTAGATCTATTAGATACTATCAAGACTGCCCAGATATTTTAGAAGTTTGGATTTTCTATTGTGATATTGATATAAAAAAAGTTAAGATTCAAGAGGAAGAAGTTAACGATGTTCGCTGGGCAACAAAAGATGAGATTTTGAATTTATATTTTGATCATAAGTTTGAAGCTACTTCCTTCTTTGGAGAGGCTATTAACAGTTAACATTAAGTCAAAACTAAATAGAAGAGGGATTATTGTATGAAGGAATTAGAAAAATGTGCATATTGCTAGCTTGGTTTTGTATTGCTATGGTCAGCTAAATCTTTAATAACTTAATATTTTTGACCATTCTATTTTATTTTTTCTCATTTTTACTATCTTGATGGCAGGAATATTATTAGGAT
>USBW01000074.1 GCA_900553045.1 uncultured Mycoplasmatota bacterium
AAATCTATCATTTCAAAAACCTCTCCTTCTCTAAGATAAATATTACAATAATATTAATAAAAAGTCAAATAATATTTAGAATTTTTTAAGAGTAAATTTTCCCCAATGAATTTAATTATTTCAAAAATCGACAGAAAGTGCTATAATTACTTACGAGGTGAACTTATGGACGAAAAAGGAATAAAAAAGACTGTTAATATTATTACTATAGTAATTATCACCATTCTTTTAATTGGTGTTCTAATATTTATTACTCTTCCTAAAAAAAGCAATCTTCATGAAATTACTTATCAAGATTTAGTAACAAAGATTGAAAGTAAAGAAAGTTTTATTTTATACATAAAACAAGATGGTTGCTCTCACTGTCTTGAATATGGCCCAGTTTTAGAAGAAGTTTTAAGGGAATATGATATCACAGCTTATTCGATTGATTTAACCACTTTAGATGATGATGAAGAAGCTTTTGATGATTTAATATCTATTACAGGAACTCCTACTACGGTCTTCTTTAAAGAGGGTGTAGAACAAAGCGTAACTACCAGAATTGTTGGTAGCAAGAGTAAAGAAACAATTATTGAAAGATTTAAGTCCCAAGGATTTATAACTAACTAAAAGGCTCAAGCAACAGCTTGAACCTTTTTTGTTCAGTTTTTATCCTTTTTAGGAGAAGTATCTTCATCACTGGTATCTTCTTTTGGTTCTTCATCTTCCTCTTCTTCTCCTAACACTTTAGCTTTAACTGTCTCGTCTGTCTCACCTCTATTAATAAAATAAACAGCTACAGCACCTATTAAAACAATTAAAGCAATCTTTACAATATTAAGCCAAGGACTTTCCTCATCCAACGATGTCCCTTCATCTTCTAAAGAACTAGAAGCATCATTTTCTATATTTTGATCCTCTTCACTATCTTTTACACTTTCTTCCTCTTCTTTAACTAAAATTACCTTTTCATCTATTGAACTAATATTATAAGCATTAACTTTACTACCAAATATTAAAAAACTAATCATTAGGACAAATAATCCTTTTAAAACTATTTTTTTACCTTTCACTTTCTCACCTACTCAATAACATCTAAAATAAGATCTTTTCTTTTTCTTTTAAACTTCGAATAAGTAAAAGCTTTACTTAAAAAATTTAAATCTATTTTCTTACTACCTACAAGACTACAAATAACTTCACCTTTTTTGACATAATCACCAATTTTCTTTTTTAAAATAACTCCGGCCTGATAATCAATTTTATCATCTTTCTTTACTCTGCCAGCCCCCAAAGCCATAGAAGCTTCACCAATAATTAAACTATCGATATTAGTTAAATAACCATTTTTTAAAGCAAGGACGTCAGTTACTTTAAAATTATTTTCCATCTTTGTTAAATCACCACCCTGATATTTAACAAATTCCAAAAACTTATTGTAAGCTTTGCCACTACTAAAAGCTGTAGTAACTAACTCTTTAGCTTTAGAAAAAGAAACACCTTGTTCATCCATGACAATTTTACTAGCCATCAAAACTACTAAGTCATAAAGACGACCACTTTCCTTGCCTTTTAAAATATCTAAAGCTTCCATCACTTCAAGTTGATTTCCTACTCTATTACCCAAAGGTATATCCATATTAGTCAAAAAACAAACAACTTTTCTTTCATAACTCCTGCCAATAGCAATCATCATTTTAGCAAGACATCTAGCTTCTTTTAAATTTTTAACCAAAGCTCCTTTACCTACTTTAATATCTAAATAAATAGCTTTAGCACCACTGGCAATTTTTTTACTCATAATACTACTAGCAATAAGTCCTAAAGATGAAACAGTTCCAGTTATATCACGCAAAGCATAAACCTTTTTATCTAAAGGACACAAATTACCAGTCTGACTAGTAATAGCCATGCCAATGTCTTCTATTTCTTTTTTAAACTCTTCAATACTTAAAGATGTCTTAAAATTAGGAATAGCTTCTAACTTATCAATCGTGCCTCCTGTATAACCTAAAGCTCTTCCACTCATCTTAGCAACCTTAATATTTAAAGATGCTAAAACCGGTGTTAAAATAAGGGTCACTTTATCACCAATTCCTCCAGTAGAATGCTTATCAATAACTCGTAAAGATCCCCAATCAATAACTTCGCCGCTTTTGATAAAAATCTCAGTTAAATCTTTAGTCTCTTGATAAGTTAAACCCTTAACACAAATAGCTTTTAAAAGTCTAGTCATCAACTCATCACTAACTTTATCTTCCAAATAAGAATTAAAAATTAAAGCGAGCTCTTCATAGCTTAAAGACTTACCACGTTCTTTTTTTAAAATTATCTCTAACACAGTATCACCAAATTAATTATAAAACGAAAAAAGAAATTAAAATAGTCCTAACTAAAATAATTTCTTATCGATACGTTCCAAAGTTCTCTCAGTATTTTCAATTAAATCTTGATATAATTGTTTATGTTTACGAAGTTCTAAAATGATATTAACCTCTTCTTTAGCTAAATACATATGATAAGATTCATCATTTTCTGCAACGACATAAGTATCATTACCAATTAAATATTCTAAAGGAACCTGTAAAACTTTTGATAATAAAATCAAATTTTTAGAACTTGGCTTTTTAATTCCTTTCTCCCAATGACAGACACTTACTTTAGAAACATTAAGTAATTTTCCTAATTCTTCTTGAGTCAAGTTATTTTTAAGTCTTTCTTCTTTTATCCTCTTTGCTAAAAACATAATAACCTCCTATTAGAACTAAGTTCATTATAGAAAAGGAAAAGGTAATTTTTAGCATTATTAACTAGAAGTTAATCTTTAAAAGAGAATTTAACCCTCTTTTTTAGATAAAAACGTCACTTTTTCACCAATTATTTCTGTTTTATAAACCATCTCCCCATCTTTTTCGTATCTTGATGATTGAAGTCTTCCTCTTAAACCAACTAAATCGCCTTTTTTACAATACTCACAAGTATTAGAGGCCATATTGTTCCACAAAAGGCAATCGATAAAGTCAGACTCATAAACACCCTCAGCATTTTTAAAACTGCGGGGAACTGCTAATAAAAGCCGACAATATTTAGAAGTATCCTTTTTAACTAATTCCAAATCCCTAACTATTCTTCCTATTAAAACTACTTGATTTAACATTTTTCCTCCTTTCGTTCTAACTATACCTTAATTAAATAGAAGAGACAAACTAACAAAAAGGATAGTTAAAAACTACTAATTAACTAATTAAAGGTATTCATAATATCAAAAAATAAATTTTAAAACAATAAAAAAAGTAAAAAACAGTTTCCCTATTTTTTACTTATAAAATACTTTTTAATAACTGATTTAATTCTACTGCGTACTCCATTGGTAACTCTTCTTTAAATGAGGAGGTAAATCCTAGAATAATTAAAAGCATTGCCTCTTCATAAGATAAACCACGACACATAAGATAAAATAATTTTTCTTCACTTACTCTAGCAACAGTTGCCTCGTGTTCAATAAAGCTTGAAGAGTTCTCACAAATATTAGTAGGATAAGCATGACTAACACCATCTTTATCCAAGAGTAAAGTATCACATTTTACTAAAGCTTCACTATTGGAAGCTTCTTTGGAAATATAAACTTTACTGCGGAAATCTGCACGACCTAAAGAGGAAGCAATACTTTTAGAAATGATCGTACTTTTAGTATTTTTTGCAAGATGGATCATTTTAGCACCAGTATCTTGATATTGTCCATCTTTAGCTACGCCAATGGTAATACACTTACCACTTGCTCCTTCTCCTTTTAAAATGCAGCAAGGATACTTCATATTTTTATAAGAACCGATATTGCCATCGATCCATTCCATCGTTCCACCAGCACTTACTAAGGCACGTTTAGTAACCAAATTATAAACATTGTTAGACCAATTTTGAATCGTTGTATAACGACAAGAACTATTTTTACCAACATAGATCTCCACTACTGCAGCATGTAAATTAGACTTAGTATATGCCTTAGCAGTACAACCTTCCATGTAATGTAAGGAACTATCATCATCGACAATAATTAAAGTCCTTTCAAACTGCCCAAGACTTTCACTATTAATTCTAAAATAACTTTGCAAAGGACGATCAAGATGAGTATGTTTAGGAACATAAATAAAACTGCCACCTGAGAAAACGGCACTATTTAAAGCCGTAAACTTATTCTCATTCATATCGACAATCTTACCAAAATAAGGCTCAACTAAATCCCAATGATTTTTTAAAGCATCTTCAATCGAAGTAAAAATAACCTTCTTACTCTTTAACTCATCAAGCATATTGTGATAGATTACTTCACTTTCATACTGTACTCCTAAACCATTCAGATATTGCTCACTCTTAACAACTCCTAAATCATCAAAAACACATTTTATCTCTGTTTTTATTTCACCCCAATCATCCTTCATAGTCTCATCAGAAGCTTTATAATATAAAACATCATCAAAATCAAGTTTTAACTCTGGTCCAAAATTAGGAAGAGGAAGTTTTTTAAATGCTTCATAAGCTTTAAGACGATAATCTAAAATATTAGCATTCTCTTTTTTAAAAGAAGATATTTTAGTAATA
>USBW01000075.1 GCA_900553045.1 uncultured Mycoplasmatota bacterium
TAAAATTTTCTCTTTTTTCAATTTTTCAACATTTTCATTTAACATAATAAAAACCTTAAGTTTATTATAATTACTACTATCAAGAACTGGCAAAGCTGCTGACAAAGCTTTATCAATAGGAAAACTAGTCAAAAGATAGTAATCCAATAGATCAAAATTACGCTTTAAAGGCTCTTTAGAAATTGGTACTCCATTTTTTAAATAATTAATAATAATCGGCAATTTCTTTTGAAATTCTTTAACGCTTCGCTCATACTTTTCTTTCATAGCATTAACATATTTTGAATAAGTATCAAAATCGCAAAGCCTAACTGATTCAATTGCTGCATTAAACTCTATCATAGAAATACCTTTCTGAGTGCAAAATGAAGATGCACTAATAGCAGGACTCGACATTGCTTCACAAAGTAAGGCAATATCTTTTTTTAACTTAGAAGAACTAACCTCATCTCTTTTAGGAACTTTTGATTTACGATTAGATTTTTCCTTTATTGCTAAATCGATCTTACGCGATAAAGACGCCGCTAATGAAGCAGCTTCTTCTTTTTGCAAATTTAAGCCGGCAACATAATCAGCAATTTTAGTTTTTAACAAAGGAAAGCTCATTTTAACATAGCGTAAATATGGATATACTTGATCGTCATCATCAATACTAGCCAACTTTTCTAAGATGATATTATGATTGTTTTGGGAATTTTTAACAGTTTGATATCTATTAGAGACATATTCATGATAAGTTTCATCATTATAGCCTAAATTTTCCAACATATAAGTTTTAGCATATTTGGTAATAGCCATCACAGTTACACCATTTTCATGAGCAAAGTCATATAACTTTTTCTTATCCCAACTATATTTTTCGCACATAACGTAAGACTTGTAACATAATTCTTGCATTTTTTGTTTCTTTGCTAAAGCATAGTTTTCTTTAGAGTCATCATAAAGCTTACGCTCGTAATCATTAGTTTTACGATAGTGGTTTTTTGGATAATCGATAATTGTCTGAAGCGCAAGACCATTAAATTCATCTACTAAAGCTTGAAATCCTGGCTCCATCGCTGCCCCACATCGAACAAAGCGAGCAAAAGCAATTAAACAGCGGCGATCATTATTAGGTAGTAACTTCTTTAAATCTTTATTTTTCATAGCTTTATTATAAATCGCTTTTTCTTTTTCAGTCGCATAAAGGTAATAATAAACCTTACTTTTAAAATAATCAAAGTCACTACTACGCTGAAAATTACAAATTTTATTAAAATAATAACGATAATTTAAATTGTCCACCTGAAAGAGCTTTACTAAAGTTTCCTTCTCATCTTTACATTTTAATAAAAAGTCAAAATACTGATTACATTCATCTAAATTAGCATAATTTACATAATAAAAATGACTATAATATAGTAAATAAAAAGAAGGAATATTTAAATTTCCAAGCAAGTAATCAGTTTTTTCAAAAGTAAAATCACTAGCCACATTAAGATCAAAACATTGTTTGCAAAAGTCCCTTTTTAAACTTTCATCTAAAGAATTAACTATTTTTTCTAAATTTTTATCTTTGATCATCTGTTTTTCTCCTTTGAGTAAATAATTTTACGCACCTTAGTCTTATCTTCTAAAGTTTTATTAAAATCAAATTGACTTAAATCTGATATCATCAATTCGTCTTTCAAGCCATGATGAGCTAATTTTATATCATAATAATCAATTAATTGTTGTTGCTTTGAATTAAGGGCAGAATAAAGTAAATAATAGTCCGATAAATCAACTGTCTTCTTACCAACGTTTAAGCTATCAACATTTCTTTCTAAGCCAGTAAGCACACTATCAAAGGCAAAATTATCTAACTTTATTTCATTATTCAAAATTTTAAAAATCTCTTCTAAATCATAAGATTTACCATTTAAAAGACTATTAAATCTATAAATTATACTATTAAGAAACAGATCTTTTTTTAAAGTAATAAAGTATTTTTTACGCTCATCAATAGCTTTAGCAAAATCGTAAGTTACACCAAATAATTTATAAGGTGATGCAGGATTTTTCTCTAAAAGTCGTATTTTTTGATACATTTCTAAAACTTCTTTATCTATTAATAAATCTTTAACGAATTTAAGTTCTTCTTTGTGCATTTTGTCAACTCCAATCATTGTCTTTAATAAACTATTCTATCATAGATCAGATCTAAAAAAAAGAAAAACTTTAGTTTAAGTCAAATATAATTAGACCAAAACTAAAGTTCTAAAGTCGTCAATTAAAAGTTTTTATGCATAAAAGTTGGTATTTCAATTTCTGAAGGCTCAAAACCTGTTCCACTATCATCATCACTATCATCAAAGATCGACTCAAGTTGCTCACGACGTTTCATAGAAGAAGTGCCATTACTATTCAATTGATTATAAAGAGGTTTTGTAGCATTATTTTTCTTATCAAAACCAGTAGCAATTACAGTAACGATAACTTCATCACTAAGATTTTCATTAATAACTGAACCAAAGATTGTATTAATATCTGTATTAGCGGCTGCTCTTACAACTTCAGCAGCTTGTTCGGCTTCAAACAAAGTCAAATTAGAACCACCAGTAATATTAATAATTGCATCAGTTGCACCATGAATTGAAGTTTCAAGAAGTGGAGATGAAACAGCTTGTTTAGCAGCCTCAATGGCACGATCTTCTCCCATTCCAATACCGATACCAATAATAGCATTACCTGATTTTTCCATTACTGCTCTAATATCAGCAAAATCAAGGTTAACAAGTCCAACAACTGCTATTAAATCAGAAATTGATTGAACACCACGAAGTAAGACATTGTCAACTTCTTTAAAGGCATCTAACATTGAAGTAGATTTATCGATAATCTCTCTTAAACGATCATTTGGAATGACAATAAGTGTATCAACATGTTTTTTTAACTCTTCAATACCAACATTGGCATTATCCATTCTCTTCTTACCTTCAAAAGAAAATGGTCTTGTAACGATCCCTACTGTCAAAGCTCCTAAACTTTGAGCAATTTCAGCTATTACTGGAGCAGCACCTGTTCCTGTTCCACCACCCATACCACAAGTGATGAAAACCATGTCTGCTCCTTTTAAAGCATCCTCAATTTCTTTTTTGGCCTTAATTGCTGTTTCTTTACCAATTTCTGGTTTAGCACCAGCACCTAACCCTGTTCCAAGCTGGATCTTATTATCAGCTTTGGAAGCATTAAGCACTTGTGAGTCTGTATTAACTACAATAAACTCAACTCCACGAACTCCTGCATCTATCATACGATTAACGGCATTGCCGCCACCGCCACCTACACCAACTACTTTTATCTTTGCTAACTGATCAGTCATTGCTAAATCAAACATAAAATCCTCTCCCTTAATCAAATATCTTCTCAAAAATCTTTGAAACGACACTTCCTGATCCTATTTTTTTTCTTGTTTGTAACATCTCTTCGACTTTTTCGTCTGAAAACATGGTATAATCTTTTTCTCTTAAGTCTAATTTTTCAACAAAATACTTTATTGAACCAAAAGCTGCAGCATAACGGTTATCTCTAATACCTATCATGCCTAAATGAAGCACTGAAGCATTTCTTGTAAAAAAGTCTTCAACAATCGCGCTAAAACCTAGCATCGATGTAATACCTCCTGTTATAATTATATAACCTATTTCCCTATTTGTTAAGCGATTTATTTCATTTTTAATATTTTTTAACAAAACCACTAATCTTGTTTCAATAAGTTCTGCCAAGGCATACTGATTGATAATCATCCTGCTGCCAGCTTCATCTTTGCAAGCATATTCCTCATCATTATCAGCGTATTTACGATTACAAACTGCAAAATGATAACGAATGTACCTTGCATCATCTAAAGAAAGCTTATAAGTTGCCGCAATATCATAGTCAACCACATTACCGCCAACTGGCAAAATACTGTTTTTAATTATTATCCCCTTATTAAAGATTGATAAAACTGTCTTATCAGCTCCAATATCAACTAAAGCTACTATTTTAGAATCTAACTCTTTATTTTTAGTAGCATAATAACTACCAACTCCAGAGATAGTAATATCAATCACTTCTAAACCTAAGTTTTCTAAGATATTAACAACTGAGTAAACATTTTTTAAAGGCAAAGTGGTAATAACTGATTTAACAGCTAATGAATCTCCTTCAAGTCCCAAAGGATTTTTAACGCGTTTTTCTTTGTTGATCACATACTCAATCGGATAAATTCCTACTACTTCCTCATTATTACTAACCTTACCTTTTAAAGAACGCTGCAGTAAACTAAAAATAAAATCACCTGTTATAATTTTTTCAGAATTATTATTTTCATTATCAATAGAAGAAATATCAATTCGCAAATCATTAGAAGGTACTATCGCTAAAACTTTATCAACTTTGGTTCCTAACTTACTCTCATGAATTTTTAAAATCTTTCCTGTTGCCATTATGTAACCTTTTGTATATAATAAGTTTATATGTGGAATAAAGCCGCACTTTGTCTTAATATTGCATTTCATTGTGTTTTACGGAAACGAAAGAGGTT
>USBW01000076.1 GCA_900553045.1 uncultured Mycoplasmatota bacterium
TGTACCATATTGGATATTATTTTAGAAGCGCCTGAACTTTTCAGCCCAAGCAATTCCATAACCTCTCCTCTGCCAAAAAACTGACAATCTCCGAATTTTTCATATAATACACGGATATGCATAATTGTTTTTGTTGAAAAATTCAGCGTTTTTTCAGCCAATCTTGTTTCAATGTCCACTTTTGATGTTTCAATGTCCATTTTTTGAGTTCCAATGTCCACTTTTGAAGTTCCAATGTCCACTTTTGTATCCTTTAAAAGTCCACTGATATGCATATTTCGATTGTGCAGCTCGTTGTGTTCATTTAAAAGCATATTTCTGAGGAAGAGTTCCAAATATTCCGTTGTCTCATGAATTCCTTTTTGTAAATTCGTATAATTGGCTCTGACAAGTGCATTTCTGAAATACCATGCATTTTCCGCAAAAATATCATTTGTTGCAAAAAAACCAAGTGTTCTCAAATATTTTATGAAAAAAACCGCTGTGGTTCTTGTATTTCCCTCGCCAAAAATGTGAATTTGCCAAAGCCTTGATACAAACAAAGCCAGATGATGAATGCTCTCTTCTATCGAAAGTCCTTTATAACTAAAAGCTTTTTCCTGCGAAAAATCATATTCCAACGTAGCACGCAGTTCTGAAGCACTCCCATATATGACCGTTGCGCCATCAAGCACCCATTCTTTCTTCGTAATATTATAATCTCTTATTTTTCCGGCATGCTTATATATTCCACGAAAAAGCTTACGATGAATAGCTATATACTCATTCGGTGAAAAGGAAAACGCCGTTTCGGAAAGGAGCTCCGCAATACGGCTGGAAACTTTATCTGCTTCTTCCGTGCGTTCATTATCTGATACACGGACAGGTCTCTCATTGTAATAGCTTTCTATAAGACTATCATCTTGAAAATCTGTTTTTAAATAAAGTTCATAAGAGTGTTGATGTTTAACACATTTACTTAGATCATCAAGAAACTCTTTTAATATTTTAAAAGGAATATTAGTATCATTTTTTAAATAAATGTCCCAGCAATTCTTTTCTTTATGGACGATAATTCGTTCAATTGAGGCTTTTTCAAAATAAGAAATATTATTCGGATCAAAGTTAATTTTAGTAAGTAATTCCTTTAATTTTTGATTCATTCTACCCCCACCTCATTTTATAAGACTTCGATATCTTCCACAGTATATGTACGCTGTTTTAAGATTTCTTCCTTGTGTTTTAGGACATAGTTTATAAAGGTAAAAATATCCATACTCGCCAAACGCTCATCATATATATATGGAGTAATATGAAAGAAGATATTATCTCTTATCATATATTTTTCCATATCAGCCATTTTGACACCTAAGTACATTAACCAATAAGGATAGATCTGTTCTTTTAAGACGCGTAAAGACTTTTTACCTAAGTTATATTTCGACTCTTTTGTCACGCGAGTATAAAACTCGTTAGTAGCAACCAGCTCAACGATAGCATTAATGATTTCTTTTTCTAAAGCATCTTTAGGTTCTAGTTTTAAAAATTCATTTTTAATAATCTTATAGATCAAATAAGTTAAGAAATTATCTTTATCCCTTGTAGTGATCTTTTTACCCATAATGATCAAGTTGCTTTTTAAATCGGTCTCGACAATATTAAAGTTAGGGTGCAAAACACAAATTGTATAGTTACAATTAAGTTCACACTTTAAAACTTTCTCTAATTCTTTTAAATAGTTTTTCTTATTACGATCCCAGATCTCTAAAATATTAAGACGATATTTATTAGTCTCTTTTCTAATTTTTCGAAAAGCAAGCGACGATTCTAACAGAGTAAAGATTTTATCGTCATCAGGGATAAAATCATTAAGCTGTTCCATGATATCTTTTTTATAACGATATAACGAAGTGTAATCTTTTTTATAATCAACCCACAATTTCTGTTTTAATTCATGAATATCTTCAGAAACTGAGGATTGGTAAAGTAAATTCCACATTAAAAGGGCATCGTTTAATATTATATCTAACTTCATATTACCACCATTAATATCATAACATAAGATTAAATTTATTAAAATATTAAATCGGGTTTTAAGATAAAAAAAACGCCTATCCATCTTTTTGGCGTTTTTTTACTTCCGTATTTTCTTGGCCTTTCTTAGTATATTTTAAGTTACTAAGATAAAAGTCATTAATAAAATCACTAAATTTAAAATTATCCGGTAGATAAGCAAAAGCATAGTACTCATCTTTATTACTGATCTGCTTATCTGGGTATAAAGATGAACTATCAGTAATAATACTGTCGTCATAGCAATATTCTATCCTACTACTTAAAAGATTGCCGTCTAGTTTAAGTTTAAACATTATCGTTGTAACTACACTACCACAAGTATCAAAAGAATCATAATTCATTTTCCCTTGAAAAATAACGCCAAGTTCTTTTTCATTATAAAAGTAAGCAAAGTCATCATCACTAAAAAGACCATCATCAGGATTAGTAAAATAATTTAAAAAAGCCTCAATATTTAAAACTTGGCCAAAATGTCTAAACATTAAAAGTTTTAATTTTCTTTTGCCATCGTTAGTTAACTGCATCATAAATCCCACCTTAAAAAGATAAGATGTATTATAAATGAAACTGTTAGGGTTTGTCAATTAACTTAAATCAGTGTTTTTTAAAATATAGACTTTACCATCTTTATAAAAGGCATAAAAGATATCTTTGACAGGTACATCGATCTTTTTTAAAAGCCAATCTTCATCTTTATTTAATAAGGCAAGATTATCAATATCTAAGTCCCCTTCCACTATTAAGGGCAAAGGAAAAGCATTAGTTTTATTATTTTCTAAAAAGCCAGTCTTAGGAAAAATTGAAAGCTTCCCACTAGTTTCTAAAATAGCATAGTCAACATCTTTAATACTATCATAGTCTTTTTCGCGTAACTGGGTTAGTAAATCATC
Organism: uncultured Mycoplasmatota bacterium; assembly: GCA_900553045.1. Taxonomy (GTDB): domain Bacteria; phylum Bacillota_I; class Bacilli_A; order RF39; family UBA660; genus UMGS1572. Next base: position 2,946 of record USBW01000076.1, read on the forward strand.
AAGATTATAACGCTGTTTAAGCATTTCTTTAAGACAGATTTTCCCTTTATTAATAATCATTGAAGGGCGACCATCAAAAATCTCGCGAACTTTTTTCTTTTTTAAGGATAAAAAAGCCATAACTATCTGACAAATAACTAATAAAATAATTGGAATGATCGCTAAAAAGATCGACTCTTCTCTATTTTCTAAACTGATCGCCACAATCTCTGCGATTAAAACAGAGACTATCAAGTCGATAACTCCTAAAGTCCCAATTTCTCTCTTACCCATGAGACGATATAGGAAGACAACAAAAAAATAGAAGAAAATAGTTCGAAAAATCAAAGTAAAATAATCCATCGAATCACCATTATTAATATGTCCTTAAGCATATTATTTTATACAAGACATAGACTTTACTAGGGTGAATTTATGAAACAAATAATTAATTATTTAAAGGCTCTAGGTCTTACTTTTAGTATTATTTTAATTGCTGCTTTAACTCTTGCAATCTTCTGTTATTATACTAATATTGATAATGGTTTTATCTCTTTTTTAAAGTTAGCTATCCCAATTATTAGTATTTTTGTCTCTTCTTTTATTTTAGGTAAAAAAGCTAACAAAAAAGGATTCATCGAAGGATTAAAGATCGCTTTACTTTTTATTGTCATCGTCTTTATTATTTCCTTATTAGTTAAAGCAAAACTTGGTCTTAATACCTTTTTGTACTATTTATTAATTGCTCTTACTTCCATGTTAGGAGCAAGCATCGGAATTAATAAAAAAGAAAAAAGGACTAATCCAAAATAAAATCACAAAGAATCGAATTAGAGATAAAAAGATCTGATTCTTTAATGAAATAGTAGTCTTTGTTCTGTTCTAGTTTAGAGACATTAAAAACGTCTTCAATCTTTTTCTGATATTTTTGATAAAATCTTTTTTTACTAACGCCTTCTAGTTTGCGTAAGCCAAGGATCATCTCGTACTCCATGGCTCTTTTTTGATCAACTTCCTCTTCGTAACTACGTTTTAAAGGATCAGCAATGTAATTAGCAAGTCCTCTTTGATTACTAAAGCGCCTTCCTTTTTCATAAGAGGCTGAAGATGCTCCAAAACCGTAATAAAACTCATTATTCCAATAAACTAAATTATGGCAAGAAGAAAATCCAGGCTTTGCAAAGTTACTGATCTCATAATGTTCGTAGCCAGCTTCTTTTAAAGTCGCACAGATAAGGTCATACATATCGCGATCTAAATCACTAGAGATCTCTTGATAATTTTCTAAAGCAAGTAAAGTGTGCTCTTCTAAAATAAGACTATAAATTGAAAGATGAGCAAAGTTAAAGATCAGTAATTCTTCCAAGTCTTTTTTTAAATCGGCAAGACTTTCTCCATTTACGCCATAAATAAGATCACAACTAATATTAGTAAAGTACTTACAAGCAAGCTCAAGACGACCTTTAGAAGGATAATCACGACCCAAAGTAGCTAAAACTTTTAAATTAAAAGACTCAACCCCGATAC
>USBW01000077.1 GCA_900553045.1 uncultured Mycoplasmatota bacterium
AAATAATAGTCTGATATAATGAAGATGGTGATCAAGATGCCAAAAAAAGTATATATAGGAGCCATCTTCTTTTTTTTACTAGATTTACTAAGCAAAACAATTGCCTTACCTCTTTTAAAACAAGATATAGAAATAATACCTAATTTTTTCTATCTTACTCTTGCTAAAAATGATGGAGCAGCCCTTTCAAGTTTTTCAGGACAACGGCTTTTTTTAATTATTATAAGTGTTGCTGCCGTTTTAATCCTAATCAAAATAGTTAATAAAGAACAGCTTACTAAACTAAAGGTAGTCGCTTTTGCTATGTTGCTTGGTGGGATCATTGGTAATTTATTCGACCGCTTAATTTACGGTTATGTCATAGACTTTTTAAGCTTTTTTCCATTTGGATACGCTTTTCCTATCTTTAACCTAGCTGATACCTTTATCGTTATTGGCGCCTTTTTATACATAATTGCATCTATAGGAGGTGAAAAACATGCAACTAATAGTAAGTAAAACTAATATTAGACTAGATAAATATCTTAATGAAGAATTAGATCTTTCTAGAAGTGCTATTAAAAAAATGATCGATGATCATTTAATAACCATAAATAATAAACCTGCTAAAGCTAGTTTGCTTGTTAAAGAAGGCGATACTATTGAAGTAACTTTTAAAGAAGAAGAGATTGTTTGCGAACAAGAAGAAATGCCTTTAGATATTGTTTATGAAGATGATTTTTTGGCTATTATTAATAAACCAAGCGGTTTAGTAGTACATCCAGCAGTTGGTAATCCGCGTCATACTTTAGTTAATGGCCTTTTATATCATTTCAACAAACTAAGTTCTAAGAACACTATTAGACCAGGTATTGTTCATCGTTTAGATAAAGATACTAGTGGACTTATGATCGTTGCTAAAGATGATAAAACTCATGATATTTTAGCAAAGATGATCAAAAACAAAGAAGTAGAACGCAAATACCTTGCTTTAGTTTGGGACAACATTAGACATCAAACAGGAACGATCGATGCTCCAATAGGAAGAGATATCAATAACCGCCAAAAATATACTGTAACTGATATTAACTCTAAAGATTCCGTAACACATTTTAAAGTATTAGAAAGATTTAAAAATGCTACTTTGATCGAATGTAAATTAGATACTGGTAGAACCCATCAAATCAGAGTTCATCTAAACTACATTGGCCACCCTGTTGTTAATGATCCTTTATATGGCAATCGTAAACTGATAAATGACTTCGGCCAGATGCTTCATTCTAAAAGTATTAAGTTTATTCACCCTTATAGCAAAAAAGAAATTTATTTTGAAAAGGAACCACCACAGGAGTTTATAGATATCGTAGAAAAATATCGTCAAGAAGAGCTTTAAAAAGTTCTATAAATAAGTTATAATGTATTATGCAAGAGGTGGAAGTATGATCGAAGAGATTAACGAAAAAGATACATTACTAATGAAGCTACTTCATTATTTCATGATAAAAAAGAATTATAAACCAATAATTCTTCAAGGTATTCAAGATGAGATCTGGCTTGAGAACCTGCAGAGTGACTATAAGATAATAAGATTAGTCTCACATTATATTCATAACGATGAGCAGATGCAATTTGATATTATCAAAACTAAAAAGATCGTGAAGACGATCAAGAAAAAAACATTTAATTTCTCGATGCCAACTATAAGTATATATTTAGATCTTGGTGAAAATGCTCATTTACAAGAAGCAAAAAATATATATCCTATGCAAGTGGAAGATGAGGAAGATTTAAAAAAGTACGATTTCTTTGTCAATTATTTTGATGATATCACCAACAATTTAGAATTTACTGAAGAAGGAGTGGAACTGTTCCTTAAAGTAAGCAGTGATATTAATGAAAAAAGTAGAAAGGAGCAAGTAAAATTGAATAGATTATTTAATAAAAACGTCCCAATTATAACCTATATTTTAATTGGTACAAACATTTTAATGTTTTTTTTAGACCTTTTATTTCCAGATGCTTTTCTTTTAGAAAGAGGTCTAACCTATGGGCCATATATCCGTGATGGTGAGATCTGGCGTCTTTTAACTGGGGAATTCTTCCATGGCAGTATCTTACATCTTTTAGTTAATATGTATTCTCTATATGTAATTGGTAGCCAGGTAGAAAATTTCTTTGGTAAAGCAAAGTACCTTCTTATTTATATCTTTAGTGCTGTAACAGCCAGTGCTCTATCAATTATTTTAAATATTAATACTGCTTCAATTGGAGCAAGTGGAGCCATCTTTGGTTTAACTGGTGCTTTATTATACTTTGGATATTACTATCGTGTCTACTTTGGCAATGCTTTAATTAGTCAAATAGTGCCAATTATCATTATTAATTTAATCTTTGGCTTTACTATTCCAGGAATCGATAATTATGCTCACATTGGTGGATTAATTGGTGGTTTATTACTAGCTATGGCCATTGGTATGAAAACTGATGAGGAAAGTCACAATCGTCTTCATGGTACAATTCTTACCGTGCTTTATGTAGCTTTCTTAATTTTTATGAATGTATTTGTAATTAAATAAATTTACTTATTAGACAAAATATGATATATTTTTACTGATAGAATATATCATATTTTTTATTTCTGGGAGGAAGAGTATGAACAACGAAAGAACTTATAAAATATTAAAAATTGCGATCATTGTCTTAGCTTTTATTTTTGTAATCGAAGCTATCTATTTTGGTTACCGCATCTATGAGCGTTATCAAAATACTATTTATTACAGCAGTATTAATGATTGCCTTAAAAAAGATGATAATTATATTGCCGTAGGCTTTAGTGATTTTAAACATAGTGATAATTATGAATATGAAGATCCAGGTTATATTAAACCAGCCCTTTTTGTCTATGATAATAATTTTAACCTTACTAAAGAAATTAAATTAGAAGAGGGTTTAAATGGCTCTTTAACAGATATTATTGATACAGGCGATGGCTATGTTGTAGTAGGTTATGTAGAACTAAGTAAAAAAAGTGGGGAAGAGACTGTTAATGAAGCCCTTATTATTAAATATGACTATGATTTTAACGTCTTATGGCAAGACAAAGTTCAGATTTTAGATAATAACAAATTTTTAAAAGTTGCTTTAGATAAGAACAACGATATTGTAGCTGTTGGAACAAGCATTTATAATTCTGGTTATATTGGCAATCATACTACTGGTGGTGGTATTTTAATTAAATATAACCAAGATGGGGAAGAACTGATGCGTACTAACTATGGGGGACCAAATACCGATTCTTTCAACGATTTGGTAATTACTGATGATTTTTATTTAGTAGTAGGAACTGTAGATACGGGAACTGGTTTTTTAATAAAATATGATTATGAAGGAAAAGAGTTGGATCATCAATATTACGGTTATACTGATAGCTTAGGTCTTACTAGTATTAGTAGGTTAGGCGATGATGAATTTATTGTTACGACTTCTAAGTTAAAAGAGAAAAATAGTACTGATAGTTATGAAGCAGCCTTATTAAAATATAATAGCGATTTAGAATTATTAAGTGAGAAAAAAGTCCAAGAAAGCGATATTTCAAGATTCCAAGATACTGTAGTAGTCGATGATAAAATAGTGGCCTTAATGGCTTATGGCGTCAAAGAAAATAATATTTTAGTCAATGACACAATGTTAATTGAGTATGATCAAAACTTCAACGAACTAAAAAGAACAACTTTAGAAGGAGATCATATTGTCACTTTAAATAATTTAATCTATGATGGTAATGATTATATCGCAGTTGGTAATACAGATTCTAAGGTGGAAGGCTTAAAAACTAATGGTAAAGATTTTTACGGTATAATAATTAAATACAATAAAGAATTACAAAGAAATTAAATGTGGTTTTTCCACATTTTTTATTTAGGAAAGTTTATTTTACCTTTTGTTCTTTAAGTACATAATAATCTTAAAAATGAATATAAATAAAAATGAAATGAGGTTATTGTGAAAAAAATAGATTGGAAGGATTTAATAATATCGATTTTAGTACCAGTAGGACTTGGTTTTATCGCTGGGTTAATAACCAAAGACTTTAATGACTTTGCTACATTAAATAAGCCTTTTTTTGCGCCACCTGGTATTATTTTCCCAATTGCTTGGACTATTATTTATATTCTTATGGGAATTTCTTATTATGGCGTTGGTAATGCCAAGAAAAGTTATACTTATGAGATACAACTTTTTCTAAATCTAATGTGGTCAATCATCTTCTTTATTTTAAAATGGCGTTTTATCGCCACTTTATTGATTGTCGTTTTAATCTTCTTAGTAGTTAAGATGCTCCTAGAGTTTTATAAGATTAAAAAATGGACAGCTTATATTAATATACCGTATCTTATA
>USBW01000078.1 GCA_900553045.1 uncultured Mycoplasmatota bacterium
AGCTGTAGCCAACCTGACGAAGGAGTTGGAAGCTAAACAGCAGCAGATTGAGACTCTGCAGGCTGAATTAGCTTCAAAAAATATTAGAGTAAATGCTATAATGCCAGGTTATATAATGACTCCAATGGTTGAAGGGATGGCTAAAGAAACTAATGCTAGTGATCCTGCCTCTGTTATTGAGGGTATTGCTAGAGCTATTCCTATGCAAAGACTTGGAACAATTAAAGAGTTAGGTGAGTTGGCAGCTTTTTTAGCAAGCGAAGAGTCTAGTTATATTACTGGGCAAGGAATTGTTATTGATGGTGGTTCTACTTTGCCAGAGACAATGACGATGGGTGCTTAATTAAATAGCAGTAAAGGAGATAAAGTTTATGGCAAGTTGGGATGTAGAATACTTAAAACTTTGCAAACGTATTTTAAAAGACGGAGTTGAAGTTACCAATAGAACAGGGATTAATACTATTAAAATACCTGGCTATAGTTTTGAGTTCGATTTACAAGAGGAGTTTCCGGTTTTGACGACGAAACAGTTATTTTTTAAAAATGCTATTATTGAAATGCTTTGGATTTATCAAATGCAGAGCAATGATGTGCGAGAACTTCAAAAAAGAAACAATAAAATCTGGAACGAGTGGATGATCGATAGCGACGGCATTTATAGAATCTATGATAATAAAGAAGGTAGCGATCCTTTAAAGACAGTAGCAGTTAAAGATTTAGACGGTAATCTTCTTTATGATTCTAATGGTGAAGTGTTAACTACTAAAGGAGTTATTCCAGGTAAGACTATCAAAGAAGCTAAATATTATGGTCAAGATGCTGCTTATACTATAGGAACAGCCTATGGTTGGATTGTTAAACATTACAAACTTACTCAAAATCTTTTGGATAAGTTAAAAAATAATCCTACCGATCGTCGGATGGTAATGAGTTTGTGGCAAGATGAATATTTAAAGACAGCAGTTTTACCTTCCTGTGTCTGGTCAAGTGAATGGGATGTCACTAATGGTAGACTAAATGCTTGGGTTCATCAAAGAAGTTGTGATGTGCCTTTGGGTTTACCTTTTAATGTTACCCAGTATGCAGTTTTAACTTATTTGTTAGCTCATTGTTCTGGTTTAAAACCTGGTAATCTTTATTGGTCGATTAAAGATGCCCATATCTATTGTAATCAGATCGATGGAATTAAAGAACAGATAAGAAGGGGAGAGACTAAAGACAATTTAAAAGCACCAGAGCTGTGGATAAATCCTGCAGTCACTGATTTTTTCAGTTTTGATAATTCAAGAGAACTTAAGGATATAAAGGTTCGTAAATATCAGCATCATGGCAAAATCGATTTTCCAATTGCCCAGTAGATAATATAAAAAGTGAATATATATGAAGTTTGTTATTCTAAAAACAAAATTTCCTCCATACTATTCACTTTTTTACTTTACGTCTTTTAATTTTTTAAGATATTTAGCTTGACCTCTCATATTTTCTTGTTCTTTATTATAAATTATTTCTTTTTCTTTTTGTAATTCTTGTTCCTGTTTTTTAATTAAGTATTCTAAGTCGTTTAATTGTTCTAAGACAGTTTTAAATTTCCTTAAGTTGGCAATTTCTCTACCGTACGTTTTAAGAAAATTCCCTTTTATTTGGCTTATATTCCCTTCATAAGTTTTAAATTCTTTTAAAAGATTATCAACATTTAATTCCATGTTATCTAATAACTCTTTATAGTCTTTAAATTTAACTTCAGTTTTCACTTCATCTTTAAAGCTGAAAGCTTGTCCTAAACGGTAAAGGCCAAGTCCAAAAACCCCAGCTTGAATAATTTTACCATTTCTAGTTTTGTACATGTCAGGGAAAGCAGTAGGTAAAAGACCTAATGCCAAAGTAGGAGCGATCAGTTTAGTAAAGTCAAAATTTAATTTTGTCTTAGTAATATTCTCTACTTTGATTTTACCAATTTTATCTTTTATTTCTTGCATTTTCTCTTGTTGCTTTTTTAGTAATTTGGCTGCTTCATTTTTAAACTTGTCGGTTTCCGCCAATTGTATTTTGACATTGTTAAGAGCTTGTTCTTTAGTTTTGATCTCTTCATCCTTGGATTTTATATTAGCTTGTAAGATCTGGTGTTTTTTTTCAACATCTTTAATGATGTCTGTGATTTCGTCTTTATATTTAGTTAGTTTACGATTATAGTTTGGGTTGTTTAAGGTTTCTTTTATTTCTTGATTACTGTTGTAAATATGGAGAATTTCTAAGTATTCAAAGTCTTTAACTTTATTAGATGCTAAGATTTTTTGATACTTTTCTTTTATTAATTTTAAGTCTTGTTCTAATTTTTGAATTTTCTTTTGAACTTCTTTTTCTTCTTTGGCGTTTAAAATATCGTTTAGTCCTAATTCTATTTTATACATTTCGTAGTCAAGCTCTTTTAAAAGGACTAAATCTTTTTCGATAGTCTTTTTTAAATCATTTAAAATGGCAATATCTTTTTTATTTTGTTTAGTATTAAATTTATTTTTACTAACTTTAATAATAGGATTATATTCATGACCAGAAGTCTCTAAATTATTATTTTTTCTTTTAATAGAATAGGGGTTATTGCTAAAACTTTTTTTCGAGTTAGCTAAATTGTTATCGTTAGTTTTACTCTTGATATCTGACTTAAATTTAGAACTGTTCTGGTTAATATTTGTGTCTGGATTTAAAACATCTTTGTTTTTATAATAAATATTATTATTAATACTAGTAGTAGCATTAGTATTAATATTGCTATTGCTTAAAGGGGCAGTTCTTTTTGCTGACTCTTGATCATTTATTTTTTTATTAGTGACAGTTTTATTTTCAAAAAAGCTATTGTTAGTTTGAACTATAGTATTATTTTGAATTTGCTCTTTATTTTTAACTGGATTTTGATCTTGAAATTTATCTTTACTTTGAATTGTTTCTTTTATTGAGTTAAAGTCTTCTATGTTTGGATAAACTTTAGTATTTTCTTTAGAAGTTTTAAAAATCTCTTTTTCTTTTAGTTTTGTTGTTTCTTCTTGAAATGTTTTACTATTTGGGACTTCTTGATTTAAGATCTGTTTGGTTGTTTCTAGATATTTTTCGTTAGCTTTTTTATCATTTTGAATATTTTTAATGCTTTTAACTTTTTTACTGTCATCTTTTTCTTGATCGATTATTATTCCTTTTTTAACATTTAAATTAGATGCTTTATTCTGTGTTTTTCTCTGGTCAGGTTTTAATTTACTGCTTTTTGCTTGATCTTTTTGTAACTTTTTTAATTTCTTCAAATGGTGAGCTTTTTTAAGATCTCGTTGATAGTCTCTTTTTATTTTATTAGGATCGTCTGAATCGTCATCAGAGTTAGTAAAAAAATTTAATATTTTTTTTAACAAAGTCTTCATAAATACCTCTTTTTCATCGCTTTTTTCTTTCTTACTATATCATAAAACTAAGAAATTGTACACATTGCAATTTAGGTTTTGATATGCTATAATTCATTTAGGTTTGAGATGGTGGTAGCATGCAGGTGAAAGAAGAAAAAAGACACTTAAATTTTTATGAGTATTTTTTAGTTTTTTTTGTTGCTTGTTTTTTAGGAGTAGGTCTAGAAATGATCTACTGGTATATTAGAACTGGAGTTATTGAAAGTAGAAGTGGTCTTATTTATGGACCATTTAATTTAGTTTATGGCATTGGTGCTCTTTTGATGACGATTGTTCTTTTAAATCAGAAAAATAAAGTTAAAGTTTTTGTCTTAGGTTTTTTAATTGGAGCAATTTTTGAATTTTCTTGTAGTGTTTTTCAAGAATATGTCTTTCATACTGTCTCTTGGGATTACGGTAACTCCTTCTTATCTTTAGGAGGCAGAGTCAATCTTTTCTTTTCTTGCTGCTGGGGGATCCTTGCTGTAGTTTGGGTTGAATTAGTCATTCCTCTTTTACTTAAAATATTTGCTAAAATAAATTTTACTACTAAAAAAGCAGTAACAATTGTCCTTTTAATTTTTATGATTTTTAATGTTACTGTCTCATTCATGGCTTGTTATAGACAACGTCTTAGAAAAGATGGCGTGCCGGCGCGAAATCAGTTAGAAGTATTCTTAGATAAGATGTATCCTGATGAAATGTTAGATAAGATTTATGCCAATAAAAAATATGTCCGTTAATGAACATATTTTTTTATTCTTCTTTAACTTCAATGGCTCCAGTTGGACAAGTTTCTTTAGCATCTAGGACTTTTTCTTTATTTTCGTCCTTGACTTCATCATTAATAGCTTCCGAAATACCATTATCATTAATTCTAAATTCTTCT
>USBW01000079.1 GCA_900553045.1 uncultured Mycoplasmatota bacterium
AAGAAATTATTCATTTTATTAACGCTAGTATTTTTAGTAATTATTAGTACTGGTTGTAGCTATCGCGAATTAAATGATCTAGCTATTTCAACTGTCTTAGGAATAGATTATATTCCTTCTAAAGACGAGTATAAAGTAACTGCTCAAGTTTTTGATTTTTCTAAGACCGATTCTAATAATGTCAATGAAGGAATAATTGTCTATGCCGGTGAAGGTAAAACGATTGCTAAAGCTATTAGAAATATTTATTTAAAGTATCCACAAGTTCTCCATCTTGGTCATTTACAGTTGTTAATTTTAGGAAAAGATGTCATAAAAGATGAAACTAATACAATTTTTGATTATTTTTTAAGAAGTCCTGAGACTTCCAGTGACTGTTATGTCATGATAAGTCAAGATGGTACTGCTTATGAGATCTTGGCTTCTAATAATAAACCTGAGGATGCTTTTAATGCTAAAGAATTATTAAAAAATGCTGAATCCAACGAACTAAGACAAGGAACGGCGACAATGGTTAATTTAGAAGAATTTTTATCTTTAAAACTGCAAAAGGGAATTGATCCTGTAATTACAACTATTAAATATACAAAAAATAATGAAGATGATCATAGCTCTACTTACATAACTGGCCTTTCGGCTTTTAAGGAAAATGTTATTACTGAAGAGTTAAGTGATAATGCTTCACTTGCTTATAATATTATTAATAATAGTTTTTCAGATGTGATGATCGATAGTAAATATAAAGATAGTAATTTAGCTATTTTATTGTTATCTCCTGCTTCCAAAGTAGAACTTGAACTAGAAGATGATGAGGTAAATGTAAGTATTAAGATTGAGACAGAAGGTCATATTTCAGAGATTCATAAAGATGTCGGACTTTTAAATGATCAGATTTTAAAAGAATTAAAAGACGATTTAGCAAGAACTTTAAAAAGTTACATTGAAGAGCTATTAGATTTCTGTAAAGAGGAAGAAGTAGATATTTTAGGGCTTAAAAATACAATTTATAAAAAGTTTAATAAGGAATATGAAAAGTTTGAAGAAGTCAATATTTATGAAAAAGCAAACTTTAATATTGATGTCACTACTTATTTATTCCGTCACGGCACTATTTATAATGGTGCAATAGGAGGTTAAAATGACAAAGATCGGTTCAAAACAGTTATTTGCATTGACGTTTTTTACAACTATTGCCCTATTTATTGGGTTTGGTAATCCCCTACTTTTAAAAAATGCTGGCAATTCGACTCTCGTCGCTTGTTTAATTGGAGTTGTTTTAGGACTATTAATTTTGCTTTTAATTTTATATATTGCCAATAATACTAATTTTACTAACTTCTTTAAAGGCTTAAAGGAAAAAAATAAAGTGATCGGGAACATTTTGAGTTTTTTATTCATTATTTTTGCTCTTTATATTTTGGCAATTAATGCCTGGTCATTCGTCAATTTTGTGATCAGTCAGTTATTATCACGTAATTCTTATTATGTCTTTGCTATTGTATTTTTCTTAATTGTCGCTTATATGGTTTCTAAAAATATTGAGGTTATGGGTAGAACTATGTTCATTCTTTTTCTTTTTACCATGTTAGTTTTCTTTACTGCAGTTATCTTTTTAGCGCCAACGGTCGAGTTTGATAATATTCTTCCTTTATTTGATGTCCCAATGATAGACACCATTAAGTCAGCTTTATTCTTTCCAAGTTTTGCAACGATTCCTCTTTTCTTCATTTTAGCGATTGGTAAAAAGGATGTCTTTGATAAAAGGAATTATAACAAAGCTATTATCTCAGGTTATTTAGTTGGCTGTTTAGTAGTTATTACAATCTTATTTTTTATAATTTCTGTTTATGGAATCGATGTCTCCAAGCTTTTTTCTTATCCGGCATACACTATTCTAAAGAAGATTAGAGCTTTTGACTTTATTGAAAGAATCGAAAATATCTTGTCTTTATTCTTCTTTAGTATCGCTTTAGGTTCACTTTCTTTACAAATATTATTTATATATAGTTATATTAAAGATACTTTTAAAATTACAAAGGCCAAACTTGAAAAAGGAATCATTTATCTTATTGCTTTAGGCATCCCTCTTTTAAGTATTTATTACTTTAAGCATAATTACATTTTTGACTTTTATGCTTTATACCCTTATCTTGCAGTAGCAATGTTAATTTTGATTATTTTAACTGCTTTCTTTACTCTATTTGTCAAGAAAAGGGCACCAGTCAAAAATTAAACAAAAACAAAACAGACCTCATTTGGGGCCTGTTTTTATAAACCACCTAGTATATTTTATTAGAATAATAGCATTACGGAATATGACAATAGTCTAATACCAAGTCTCTTTTATATTAACATTAGAGCTTTTTGGAATTGGATTTGGTGGATCGAGTTTAGTAATAAGTGGAAAGTTGAATGCTCCACCAAAAGCAATACAAGATCCAGGTTGTAGGCTTTTTAATTTTTCGATAACTTCTAGGCTTACTTCAGGAACACTGTTTTTAATATAATCGACATCTTTAGGATGTAGCATTTTAAAGATTAAAAAGTTAGAACATTGGGAGATAGCTGTCTCACTAAGTTCTGATGGTCTTTGAGAGATCATTCCTAAAATAAGACCATATTTACGACCTTCTTTAGCTATTCTATCGAAAATATTATAACCTAAGACATAAGTATCTGAGTCGTTTTGAACATAGCGATGCGCTTCTTCAAGTAAGATGTGAATTGGGATAGAACCACGTCTTTTTAAAGCTGTCTCAAAATCAAATAAGAACTTAGCATAAATTTTACAAAGTACTTTAGCGAAACGATCATCAACATAGTTTAAGTTAATGTTAATAATCTGCGCACGATGACCATTTTCATCAAGTAAAAGGCTCTTGATAAAATCTAGTTTAGAGATGTATTCTTCAACATCGAAATACTTGGCATACTCGCTATTAATAAGTGAATCTAGGCGAACTTTCATAATATTTGCTTTATCATAAACTTTGTCACTTTTTAAAATACCTTCAGATAAAAGGGCAAAAGCGAAAGCCTCTTGAAAGTTTTTTAAAGTATATTTGATCTTACCAACTGGCATTTCTAGAGTCAAATCATCTTTAACATAAGAATTAAAGAAATCGGTTACTAATTGGATATCCTGCATTTTGCCATCTTTATCGATAACTAGACATTTTCTTAGCTCACGAGTATACCCTAGCTGAACAATTTTTGTATCCAAGTTTAAAGTTTCAGTGTTAAACTGAGTTAACATGGCTACAATCTGATCACGCAACTGAGAAGCATTTTTACCACTGTATAAAATTTCCAAGATCGATTTTGCGATAATGTTATTTTTATGAATTATGGCCTCATCTTTATCTTTAGCAAAGACTTGGGCAAGACGAAGGGACTTTTCAATAATTGGTAACTGAGTCGGATCTTCAGCATTTAATAGTAATGCTATATCATCGATCCCAAGTAGCCAAAATGGAATTTTGACTAAGTTATTATTCTGTTGATTAACATCGGTCATATAACGTTTAAAGTTAAACTCACTATTAGGATAAACAAAGGCATCTTCGTATTCACCATAGGCATCAAAAATAAAAATTGAAGAATTTCTCGGAATACCTTTAGGATCTTGGAATAAGTTTTGGAAAATGCGAGCAACTCCCCAAGATTTTCCGGATCCAGAGTTACCAAAAATAGCAAAGTGATTACTAAAGAATCTATTTAAAGAAACATGAACTGGAATATTATCATACAAAGGCATTTTACCTAAGATGAAGCCTCGTTCACTATTTAGATTCATTCCTAATAAAACTTTGTAGACCTCAGAAGAATCAGCAAGTCTTGCCTCTTCTCCTAATTTAGGTTTCTCAGTAAGTCCAGAAGAGAAACGATCTTGTTCAAAAGATCCAACAAATTCAACCTTGATATTTTGAAAATCAGTAGCTAAAATCTTCCCTACTATTTTTTTATCACTAGCAAAAATGATAAATTTCTCAACCAAGTTATCCAACATCTGTAAGTCTACTAAGGCTTCTAAAGTAGCTGTAGCATTATCGACACTTACTACTTTACCTATATTTTGATTATACATATCAACACCTCTTTATTCTAAGATTAATTATAGACTATTTTTGAAATTTATAAAAGAGGTATTTAGAAAAAAAGAAAGTATTTAAGTACTTTCGTCATAGATTACTTACTATTTAACTCTATTTTTATCTCTTCGATTATATGTCCAATGTTCCCTTCACCAGCATATTTATTCATATCAAAAAAATTATCATTAATATCTACCCA
>USBW01000080.1 GCA_900553045.1 uncultured Mycoplasmatota bacterium
TATCAAAGCGGTTTATCTTTCCAAAGGTATAACCAATTTTATTTAGAAGCATGACCTCGCCATCACTTAAAGTGGGATCCATACTTGAACCATTAACTACTACTGGTGTGATGATAAAAGTTCTAAGCAGGATAATAAAAAGAAATAATCCAGCATAAATTAAAAAAGTTTTTATTCTTCTTTGTTTTTTTTCTTGTTCATTCATATTACATTTAAAAAAAATAAGACCAGAGGTCTTATTTTTGTCCTTTCTCTTTGATTCTGTATTGACCAACATAACCTTTTAAGAAATTTAATTTTGAACGTCTTACTTTTCCTCTTCTAACCACTTCAATACTAGCAAGTTTTGGAGAATGTACTGGGAAGATTCTTTCTACTCCTACCCCATAAGACTCTTTACGTACTGTAAAAGTTTCACTTAATTTTGAACCTTTACGAGCAACTACAACACCCTCAAATATCTGAACACGTTCTTTGTTACCTTCGATGATCTTTACACCGACTCTAACAGTATCGCCGACACGAAATTCAGGAATATTAGGATTTAATTGTTGACGTTCGATCTTATCAATCAAATTCATCGTATTCACTCCTTATCTATCTAGTAATCATATAGAACAAGCTACAGCGGATTACAAATTTACGGTATTAATCATAACACATTAAAGATAAATTGACAAGTATTAATTATCTTTTTTTAAAAAAGGAATAATTGCTTCATATGGTAAGTAACCAACACTTTGTTTTTTGATCTTTCCATCATCATAGATAAAAATAGCTGGTATACTCATTACACTATATTCACGAGCAAGCTCTTCTTGTTCATCAACATTTACTTTGACTACTTTAAATCCTTCATCAGCTAATCTTTCCATAACAGGAGCAAGCATTTTACAAGGACCACACCAATCGGCATAAAAATCTACAACAACTGTTCCTTCTTTAATTGCTTCTTGAAATTCTTCTTTACTATTACAATGTATTAACATTTTATCCCTCCTAATATTTATTTAAAACTTCATCAATACCTATAATACTAATTTTGCCCTTATCGATCAAGTTATTTACATATTCTTTAGTAATTACTTCGTTTTTAAGCATCAGATCAATTGAGTCTTTATTAAATCTATTAGCATCTTTATGATTATTATAATCATCTACTAAATTATACATCTCATCAATGGTATCTACTGTCTTAGAAACTAAAGATGAAAGACCTGGTGAAGAATTAAGGATTACTGGAGCAAATTTAGAATCTTTAACAAATGAAAAATTGAAAGCTGGCTGACAAATAAAGAATAAAATCACAAAAGCTAAAATGTATCCTTCGATCGCTCCGACAATAAAACCTAAAATTTTTGATGGTATGCCAAGAATGATCGTAAAGTTTAAAATCTTCTCAAATACTTTAGTAATTTTTACTAAAACAGCTAACACAATTCCAAAAATAATACACATAATAAGAAATGCTAGCATCTGATACATAATAATATTTATCGAAGTTAATCCTTCAATTGGTCCAAAAAAATTAAAGAAAGGCAAATTATAACTGAACCAGTTAGCTAAAAAATCTTTAGTCACATAAGCTAAAACAATAACTAAAACTGTCCCAACTGTTAAAACTGTCTGTTTAAAGAAACCATTTTTAATTCCAATAGAGCCAATTATAAAGATAAACATGATAATTATAAAATCAAGTAAACCCATATCTTACCTCCTAATAATAGTATAACTTATTTTTAAAATTTATGCTATAATATTTTCAAGGTGATATGGATGAATGTGGTAATAAAAGTAAATAATGAAACTAAAGAAAAAATGATTGAGTATTATAAGGATAAATGTCGCGAAAAAACTCCTCCATATGCTATTTTTCAAGCAATGGAAGAAGATACAGTCATCACTTTATATAACTCTGGCAAAGCAATGTTTCAAGGCCCTACGGCCTTTGTTGATGCTAATATGTGGCAAGAGTTAAGTGGCGTAACAAAAGATGATAAAAAAGAAAAAGAAAAATTAGAAAAATATTATTATGCATCTTGTGTCGGATCTGATGAAGTTGGAACAGGAGATTATTTTGGACCAATTGTCGTAACTGCTTCTTATCTTAAGAAAGAAGACATTGAAAAATTAGAGAAATTAGGAGTCCATGACTCTAAAAAATTAACTGATGAAAAGATTTTAAAAATAGCTAAGGAGCTTATTAAAATCGTCCAGTATAAAAGTATTATTCTAACTAATCAAGAATATAATGAGAAATATAGTAAGGAAACTAATATGAATAAAATTAAAGCTATCATGCACAATAAAGCTCTTGCTAGTATTTTAACTACGATCGATGAAAAACCAGATTATGTAATTGTTGATGAGTTCGCTAAGGAAAATCGTTATTATCAGTATTTAGATGGTGTAAGTAATGTTGTTAAAGGAATTACTTTTATTACCAAAGCTGAAGATAAAAATTTAGCAGTAGCTTCCTCTTCGATTATCAGCCGTTATTTATTTTTAAAAGAGATGGATAAGTTATCAGATACTTATCATCTTCCTCTTCCTAAAGGTGCAGGAAGTAATGTTGATAAGATTGGTGAAGAGTTAGTTGCTAAATACGGCAGTGATGTTTTGACAAAAACTGCTAAGAGGAATTTTAGTAATACCCAAAGAATTTTAAAGACAAGAATTATTTAGAAATTAAAAGATCCCCAGTTTGGAGATCTTTTAATTTCTAGTCCTAGTATTGGATTGATTAAACAAGATAATATTAGGATCATTTTTTAAATTATCTAATATTTTTTTATATTGTTCAAAATGTTCTACTGCAGTAGTCATCTTTTTTGCCCATGGAAGACTAATGCGAATGCATTCACTAGCTAAACGTCTAACATAAACATTATCAGATTTACTCCATGTTTCTATAACTTTTAAACTTCGTTCAGGGTATTTTACGATCAATGGTCGCATAGCAAACTCACCTGTGTATCTTTTGGTGAGTTCTTCTATAAAGTGAACTGAAGCATCATAATAACTTTCACTATCCGTCGAATGAATTTCCACATACTTACTGATAGGAGCTAACCACATTCCTTTATCACACATATCTTTAAAAGAAGAAAGCTCTTCTCCTAAAATCTTTTCAAATACTTCTAATGTTTCAATATAACTAGGAAATACAGTATCAAATATTTCTACAAACAAAAGCATCTTTTTTGTATATTCTTGATCTTGAATTTTATTTTCAACTTGCTTTAGAAAAGTAATGCTATCAAACATTGGATAAACTTCCGTAACTTTCTTTACTAAAAAAATTGCATAATCTTTATTAAAATAATCTTTTAATTTCATCTTTACCTCACATTTTATTTCTTTATAAATCTATCGATATTTTATCACATATTTAAAGGCTGGTATATAGTTACTTTTAAGTGCGTACTTGTTTTCTAATATATCTTTTGATATAAATTTAATGTAATTTAAATTGAAGGAGGAAAAAAATATGAAAAATTACATGAAAGTTAGCAAAGAAGAGGCACCAAGAGTAGAATTACATGATAAATTGGGTCTAACAGGTGCCGAAATTAGTGTTAATACTATTTCTCAAGGAGGAAGTGTTCCTTTTATTCATTCTCATAAACAAAATGAAGAAATTTATTATATCGTAGCAGGATCTGGTAAAGCTATCATCGATAATGAGAAAATCACCTTAGTTACTGGTGATTGGTTAAGAATATCTCCAAAGGCAGAAAGACAATTCTTTGCTTCTAAAGATCACTCAATTTCTTATATTTGTATTCAAGTAAAAGAAAATTCTCTTGAAGAGTATACTGCTAATGACGCAATTATAAAAGAAAATTAAAAAATTTACTTAAGTACAAAGACAAAAAAGATGTTAAGAAATAGCTAAATTACTTTTCTTACATCTTTTTTTAATTTTCTTTTACACAGCTGTTCTTTTAAACTTTATAAAAAGATATCAACATCTAAATCAATTTTGAAATATAAACCTATTCATATTTTCATCTGGTAATGCTATTTTAAATTTACCAAGTAAATAGTTTTTTTAGATCTGTAAGTGTTTTATATAAGTAATAAACATGTCTGTGCGTTGAAAACTTAATTACTATTAATACTTTCTAATAAAAAGTCAATTATTTTGTCATCATGATTATATAATTCATGTCCCCCATCTTTAATTGTTACCAACTTTATACTATTTTCATTGCAAAAATCTTTTATTTTTTCATATGGTACTATTTTATCAG
>USBW01000081.1 GCA_900553045.1 uncultured Mycoplasmatota bacterium
ATCCATACGACGAGTATCTTTTTTATCCATTTCCAGGCCATCGGCTAACTTTATGGCCGATCGATAGCCAAAACCATAAATTTCATAGTAAGGACGAAAACAATCTTCTTCAATCACATCTAAAACATTGTCATAGGCTTGTTCCAACAGTTCGATCTTTTTTTGATCCAACCCCAGTTCCATAAGACGGACATAAGTTTCATTAAAGCCGTCAAAGGACTGTAAACCTTCCTTGATGATTTCCTTCTTTTTGGCATTTAGACCGGGAACCATATCGAGTTTTCCAGGATCTTCGATAATGTGATGCAGACATTCTTCTCCCAATGTGTCATAGATTGCCTGTGCTGTCTTTTTACCAATGGTAGGAAAGACATCGCTGGTCAAAAAATGAACAATAGCTCGTTCTTTTTTTGGAAGAATCTTCTGTGCACTAAAAATTTGAAATTGAGAACCATACTTTGGATGCGTAATGTAGCGGCCAACCAATTCATACTCCTGATCCTCAATCGGGTTTTGCAGGTGGCCGGCTCCGGTAAAAGTATGGTATGTTTCCGTCTCAGAAAAAGAACCCACAACATAGTGGGTTTCCTGGTTTTCGAATATGATAAAATCCAAACTGGCTTTTATGGTTTGTTTATCCACTGATTTTCTCCTTATATGTTTGAATAATTTTCTCGTTTAAATCTTGATCACCCGCAAAGACTTGTTCAATAACGCCACCACCCAGACAAATATGTCCGTGATAGAAGACAGCTTCCTGTCCCACGGTTACCGACGCGATCTTTTGCGGATATCGAATCATTGCACTATCTTTGTCAAAAGAAACAATTTCAATATCCTGATCAGCCTGACGATATCGAAATTTACAGGTCAGTTTGGTTGGGATTTCTTTTAAATCCGGTACTAACCAGTTAATGCTTTTAACGATGCAGGAATCCGAATAGAGCCATTCTCTATGATCGGTATGACATACAAAGAGAATGTTTTTGTGAACATCCTTTCCGCAGACAAACCACGGACCTTTTTCATGATCGATATGAAGACCCTTTCTTTGACCGATCGTATAGTATAGAACACCACAGTGTTTGGCAATCTTCTTTCCGGTGTCGATATCTACGATATCGCCTTCTTTATTGGGAAGGTAGTTAGAAAGAAACTGTCTGAAATTTCTTTCGCCGATAAAACAAATTCCGGTACTGTCTTTTTTTGTGGCAACACTTTCCAAATGCAGCTGATCTGCCAGTTTTCTAACTTCCGGCTTGATTAGATTTCCAATGGGGAATAGCGTTTTTGCCAATGCTTTTTCCGGAACCTGACACAAAAAGTAAGTTTGATCTTTGTTTTGATCGGCAGCACGTGTAAGATAGGTAAAGCCATCTTTGGTTTCGTTTGAACAATAGTGACCGGTAGCAACTTTATCAAATCCATGTTTCATGGCATAGTCAAAAAAAGCATCAAATTTAATATATTTATTACAAAGAATATCCGGATTAGGTGTACGTCCTTTTTCATATTCATTTAAGAAGGTCTGAAAAACAGAATCCCAATATTCTTTAATGAAATCAACGCGTAGTAAAGGCAGGTCTAAATGCTCAGCCACCGCTTTGGCATCCATGTAGTCTTGTTCCTGTGGGCATACATCATTTTGTATGGTAGGATTGCCTTCAATATCGTTATTGGCAAACGCATCCCAATTTCGCATAAAACAACATGTTACATCATAACCTTGTTTTTTTAATATGTAGGCGGCAATGGCAGAATCTACACCGCCGCTTAATCCAACTAATACTTTTTCCATAGGCCCATTATAGAGAAATTCAGTGTATTTTTCAAATGCTTCTTCGGCTTGTTTTCAGCTTTTGAAAAAAAAGGTATTGAAGTAATAATATATGGCACAATTAAAATAAAAAAAGATGTAAAATATATAGTGGATGACTACAAATTGTGAAAATATATTATAAAAATTAATGAATTTAGTGTATAATTGTAATAGGTGGTTGATAATGAAGATTGTTGTATCAGCAGGTGGAACTGGAGGACATATTTATCCAGCTTTAGCTATAATAAAAAAATTTCAAGAATGTGAAAAAGATTTAGAAGTATTATATATAGGTACACATAATAGAATGGAAAAAGATATTGTACCTAAGATAGGAATAAAATATATAGGCTTAGAAATATATGGTTTTAGTAAAACAAATATAGTTCGAGATATAAAAAATATATTTTTAATAAAAAAAGCTATGTATAAATGTCTAGAAATTTTTAATAAGTTTAAGCCAGATATCGTAATTGGTTGTGGAGGATATGTAACTTTTCCAGTTATTAAGGCTGCCAAAAAGTTAGGGATAAAAACATTTATCCATGAACAAAATAGTATTCCTGGAAAATCTAATATACATTTATCGAAATATGCTGATTTAGTAGGCATATCATTTAAGAACAGCCAATCATATTTTGGTAATGCTAAAAAAGTTGTTTATACAGGTAATCCTTGCGGAGAAAATGCTTTAACAATAAAAAAAACATCTAAGGTAAGTTTAGGATTTAAACCAAGTGATAAACTAATAATCATTGTGGCGGGCTCTCTAGGAAGTGAAACGTTAAATAATAAATTTAAAGCATACTTAAGCACTATAGATGATGAAAAATATAAAGTTTTATATATAACAGGTAAAAATTATTATGATGATTTTATTAAAGATGCAGATTTTTCTGAAAATGTCAAAGTCGTACCATATTATGACAATTTAGCTAGTATTATGAAAGATGCATATCTTATAATTTCTAGAGCGGGAGCATCTACCATATCAGAAATTTTGGCTTTAAAAATACCAAGCATATTAATACCAAGTCCATATGTTGCTAATAACCATCAATATTATAATGCCTTAGATTTAGCAAATATGAAAGTATCTGAGTTAATTGAAGAA
Source organism: uncultured Mycoplasmatota bacterium (assembly GCA_900553045.1). Taxonomy (GTDB): domain Bacteria; phylum Bacillota_I; class Bacilli_A; order RF39; family UBA660; genus UMGS1572. The sequence goes on from USBW01000081.1 coordinate 2,934, forward strand.
AAAGATTTAAATTCTAATATTATAAAAGTAATGGTAAATGAACTAGTATATAATGATGAATTATATAATGAATTTAAAAATAATTTAGAAAAATTAAATATAAAAGAATCATCAAGTATAATATATGATGAAATAAAGGAAATATTAAAATGAAGTATGAAGAAAATGTTGATTTAAAAAAATTAAATACTTATCGTATTGGTGGTGTTGCCAAGTATTTAATTAAGCCAAGTGATATGGAAGAATTAAAAAATACAATTGAAGAATTAATCAAAAAAGATATAAAGTATTATATCCTTGGAGGAGGATCTAATGTAATATTACCTGATGAAGATTTTGATGGTGCAATAATCAAGTTAGATAAATTAAATACTTTTTTAATTAAAGATTCATGTGTTTTTGCAGGATCTGGTCTTTCATTAAATGAATTTATAAAAAAATGTTTAGATGAAGGATACACAAACTTTACAAACCTTTACGGCATTCCAGGTTCTCTTGGAGGAGCAATTATAGGTAATGCTGGTGCAAATGGAAGTGAAATATTTGATGATTTATGTGCTGTATTAGTTTATGATGAGGGTTTAATCAAGCTTATTAATAAAGAAAATATTAAATATGAGTATCGCAATACTGAATTTAAAAATTCTAATATAATAATAATCGGAGCAATATTTAAATTAATACCTGGTAATACTGATATATCATGGCAAATGATAAAAGAAAATTTAGAGAAAAGAAAAAATACTCAACCATTAGAATATCCATCTGCAGGCTCAGTATTTAAAAATCCCAAAGGTTTATCTGCGGGTAAATTAATTGAAGAATGTAATTTAAAAGAAAAAACTATCGGTGGTGCAAAAGTAAGTAAGAAACATGCAAATTTTATAATAAATGAAAATAATGCAACAAGTTATGATATAATTACATTAATAAAGAAAATAAAAGAAGAAGTAAAAAAACAAAAAAATGTAGATTTAGAATTAGAACAAGTAATAGTAAAGTGGTGAAATAATGCAAAAAAAGGTTCATAGAAAGCTTAATAAAAAAGCCTTATTAGTTATAGTTCTAACATTATATTTATTTATAATGGCTTTTTATTATTGTTTTAATTTACCTATTAAAAGCATTGTTATAAAAGGAAATACTAATACATTAGATGAAGAAATAATTAAATTAGGAAATATAAATAGTTATAATAAAATTTTAGGTTTAAATACTAAAAAAGTTAAAAATGATATTATGGAAAATAAAGCAATTACAAGTGTTAAAATAAAAAAACAACTAAATGGAACTCTTTTAATAGATGTTAAAGAGCAAAATA
>USBW01000082.1 GCA_900553045.1 uncultured Mycoplasmatota bacterium
TTAACAGCAACATTAATATTTCCACACTAAAAATTATAAATTCATATCCCTCTGTTCTTATTTCCTTTCTTTCCAGGAAAATCATCAGCATTCCTATGCCGAATACAAACGCTGATATAAATAATATCAGTATTATATGTGGATCTAATACTCTTATTTTTTCCTGCTGCTCTTTCATATGCATTTCCTCCGGTTGTCTGAAATCCTTACTGTTACTATTCCGGTATATCAACCTAATTTCTTGCATTTTCTTATGAGTTCATTATAAGGTAAATATATGTAATTGTTAAGGTGCAAAATAAAATGTTGCTGTCCCGTTTACTGCAAATTAAACGAACCATACAATATTAAAGTTCAGCTGTTATTATCTTTCAAGGATCATGACATCTTTTGCATTCATGCTAACGGTCTGCCCTGAAACGTTCTCCTCCTTCGATAAAGTTGCAGAAAATTGCCCGGACTTTCTGCAATATGGCAGAAGAATTTTCCTTGTTTCTTCTGCTACAAAAAATCTCCCGGATAAGAGAAGCGCTTACTCTTATCCGGGAGATTTTTTATATCTTTAACAGGTTCATATCTTTTATTTTCAGATCAGTGATTATTTATTTCCCTGTCCATAATATGCATTTGCACCATGTTTTCTGAAGTAGTGCTTATCCTGCAGATCCTGTGGTGCAGGTTTTACCTGTGGATTGATCAGCTCACAGCGGGATGCCATCTTGGCAACTTCCTCAAGAACAACTGCATTATGTACTGCTTCATGAGCATCCTTGCCCCATGCAAATGGTCCATGGTTTTTGCAAAGTACTGCAGGTACTGCTTCATAATCTTTGTCCTTAAACAGGTCTACGATCAGAAGTCCTGTGTTTTTCTCATATTCTTCAAATTCCTTGCCTTCCAGGCAGCGTGCACATGGAACTTCACCATAAATATAATCTGCATGTGTGGTTCCATAACATGGGATTGCTCTTCCGGCCTGTGCCCAGCTTGTTGCCCATGAAGAATGTGTATGTACAACTCCTCCGATATTCGGGAATGCTTTGTACAGTTCTACATGAGTTGCTGTATCAGAAGATGGATTGTATTTTCCTTCTACCTTATTTCCATTCAGGTCTACAACAACCATATCATCCGGTGTCAGCAGATCATAATCAACTCCACTTGGTTTGATGACAAAAAGTCCCTTCTCTCTGTCGATACCGCTGACGTTTCCCCAGGTAAACGTAACCAGGCCATATTTCGGCAGATCCATGTTTGCTCTGTAAACTTCTTCTTTTAATTTTTCATCGACATAATGAGTGTAAGGCCCTGGGAAACCATTTAAAGCTTCAATGAAAAGTCCCGTATCATTTTTTAAAACAGCACACTTTAATTTCTCACTAGCTTCCTTAGCAGAATGTTTAGCTATTTCACTTACACTATCTGCTTGAATTTCTTTAGTTTCCATCTTGACATTATCTACTTCTATTCCTAGTGGTTCTAAGATTTTTTTAGCACTTAATACTTTAGACCAGTTACCAGTTACATAAGTTACTTTCATTTTTCCCTCCTTTTTTACCATTATAACATACTAAATTAAAATTTTACTTGTTCAAAAGAGGTTTGCTAATTTTTTAAGATTAGACATGTAATGAAAGCTTTTTAAACTTAAAAAATATTTTTCTAATAAAGTCTACTAAGATTACTGAAAGAGCTAACAGAATGATAATTTCTAATTCTTTTAAAGTTAAGCCATAAGTTCTAAATAGATTGCCACCAAAGTAAATTAAATATAATTGAATCAAAATAATAGAGATAAAAGTTATTAAAAATACTTTGTTTTTTGTAATATTAGCTAAAAGATTTAGTCTTGGGGTTCGGGCATTGAAACTATTAAATATTCCCATGAAAATAAATAGGGCAAAAAAGCCAGTCATAAAATAAAGGTTATCTTCATGAACTCTGAACATATTTTTGAAAAAGTCTAGTTTTAAAAAGCAAAAACATAAAATAGAGGAATATAAGGCGGATACGAGGATCTCACTGATACAGTAAAAGTTTAAGATATCCTCTTCCTTTTTCTTAGGAGCTTCTTCCATATAACTTGGAAGGGGAGCCTCATAAGAAAATGCTAACGCTGCTAGAGTATCCATAATCATATTGATCCATAACATTTGCATGACGGTAATAGGATTATCGATTCCAAAGATAGGACCGATTACAGAAACTAAAGTAGCACAAATATTTAAACTTAGTTGAAAGACGATAAACTTTCTAATGCTTTTGAAAATAGTTCTACCAAAAAGAATAGCTTGGGCAATGGAACTAATGCTATCATCAAGTAAAACAATATCACTAGCTTCTTTAGCGATTTCAGTACCACTTCCCATAGCAAACCCGACATCAGCCTTTTTTAAAGCGACAGCATCATTGACACCATCACCAGTCATTCCTACTACAAAGCCTTGTTCTTCAGCTATTTTTACCAGTCTACTTTTATCAGTAGGCAAAGCTCTTGCGACAACTTTTAAATTAGGAAGTAGCTTAGCTATTTCCTGATCGTTTAATCTTTCTAATTCTTTGGAAGTTAAAATTAAATCATTAAGACCATTTAAAAGACCAACTTCTTTGGCAATAGCAGAAGCTGTATCTTTATTATCACCAGTGATCATAATCGTTCTAATTCCAGCTTTATTAATTTCTTCAATTGTTTTTGAAGCATCTTCTCGAACCTCATCTTTAATTAATAAAAAACCTAATAAAGTAAGGTGCTTACTATCATAACCACTAGCTATTGCAAGAAGTAAGATTCTACTACCTTGACTAGCGTAGCTTGATAAAAGATCAAGAATTTTATTTTTATTGAATAAGGTTCTTTTATTACCATTACTATCATAATAAAAATGACATTTAGCAAGTAAAACCTCAGTTGCACCTTTGTATAAGACTAATTCTTCTTTGTTAAAGGCAATGACTGTCTTGGCATATTTTTTACTGCTGTCGAAGTATTCATTATCTAAGATTTGATAGGTGTCAACTTTTTCATTTTGCATAAACTTTAAAAGAGCTTTGTCAGTAAGATTTCCTCCGACGATATTGCCATCTTGATCGTATTTGCTTTCATTATTACAAATTAATGAGATTTTTAAATAAGGATAGATCCTTTGCTTTTTAAGTTCACTTTTGTGCTTATAAAGTTTTAAATCACCTGATAAAAAGCCTGTTACCTCCGGTTTTCCTTTAGTAATTGTTCCCGTCTTATCAAAAAAAAGCATATTTAAGCTACCTGAGGTTTCAATGCCTACTAGTTTTCTTACCAAGACATTTCTTTTTAACATTCGCTTCATATTAGATGATAAAACTAAAGTTACCATCATTGGCAAACCTTCTGGAACTGCAACTATTATAATAGTTACTGCTAGGGTTAAAGCATGTAGTAAGTGATCAAAAATAAAAGCGGGATCTTGAATTAAAGATAAAATTTTTGGTATATCAAAATTATTAGCTATAAAAATAGTTGAAAAAATATAAGAAAAAGCTCCTAAAAAGGCTCCAACATAGCCAACTTTACTAATGATTTTAGCTAGTTTGGCCAACCTTAGTTTTAAAGGACTATCAGGCTTTTTTTCAGTTAATTCTTTAGTTACTTTACCATAGTAAGTATCGTTTCCAACTTTTGTGACTTTTAAGTAGCCGGTTTTAGAAAAAATAACTGTTCCACGATAAAGAAGATTATCTTGCTGGGGATCTTTATAAATTTCCTTCATCTCCCCAGTTAAAGATGACTCATCAACTACTAAATTTCCCTTTATTAAAATACCGTCAGCAGGAATTTTATCGCCTGATTCTAATAAAACAATATCATCTTTGACGATATCATCAATAGCAATACTTTTAATTTGGCCATTTCTAATGACTTTAGCTTTTATTTTAGAGGATTCTTCTTGTAATTTTTCAAAAGCTTTTTCACTACCGTACTCAGAAATAGTTGAAATAAATGAAGCTAGAAAAATAGCAATTAGAATCCCTAAAGTTTCAAACCAATCAAAATCCCGAAATAAAAAGATAACTTTAACAAGCAAAGCAATTATTAAAATTTTGATAATAGGGTCTTGAAGTGTTTCTAAAAGTAAAGAGAAAAATGTTTCTTTCTTTTGACCAGTTATTTTATTACTACCATATTTCTTGCGGTTTTCAATTACTTGTGCATCTTTTAATCCAGTTAATTTGTTCATGACGTTCAC
>USBW01000083.1 GCA_900553045.1 uncultured Mycoplasmatota bacterium
TATTGATTATGAACATTTTGGTATACCATTTATTATTAATGTTGAAAAATTAAAATCGAAAATACGAAATTTGAGATATAGATACATGGTTAATGATAATACTTTATTTCCAAATGAAGTTGATCAATATGATAACTATATTCTTCGTGAGTTATTTAATAACTGTATCGTTCATCAAGATTATAAACTACGTGGTAATATAAATGTTATGGAATACAAAGATAAGTTAATAATAACTAATGAAGGAAATTTTATTCCTGAAACAATCGAAAATGTTTTAAAAGATGGTTTTTCATCACCTTATTATAGAAATCAATTTTTAGCTAATGCTATGGTTAATTTAAATATGATTGATACTGTTGGTAGTGGAATAAGAAGAGTATATTATATACAAAAGAAAAAGTTCTTTCCAATGCCTGATTATGATTTAAGTGAAGATAATCGAGTTAAAGTAACTCTATATGGAAAGATAATTGATGAAAAATACAGTAAAATTTTATTTGAAAAAACAAATTTAGATATAGATGAAGTAATGCTACTAGATAGGGTACAAAAAGGTTTTGAAATAACCAAAGAACAAAGCGATTATTTAAGGAAAGATAATTTAATTGAAGGAAGATATCCTAATATTTATATTTCATCAGATATTGCCAAGATAACAAATAAAGAAAAAGACTATATAGACAATAAAGGTTTAGATAATGCATATTATAAAGATTATATACTAACATATATTGAAAAATTTGGAAAAGCAACAAGGGAAGAAATTAATAATTTGATTTATCCAAAATTACCAACAAATATGAGCGAAAAAAATAAGAATAATAGAGTTAGATATATTATTTCACAATTAAAACAAGAAAACAAAATAGAAAATGAAGGATCGTTAACAAAATCTTCTTGGATAATAAAAAAATAGATGTGTTTTTTGCAAAGAATTCGCAAAGAATTCGCAAAGAATTTGCAAAGAATTCGCAAAGAAAATAGTTATATATAAATTTAAAAGATACTTGAAAAAGTATCCCAGACTGTTGACAAAGTCAATGGTCTTTTCTTTTTCAAAAAAACAATGTATAAATAAATATGCTAGATAAAACTTTATTCTAACCAAATAAAAGTCACTTACTATCTCGCTTTTTTGTACACAAAATGATATAATTTTCTTGGAGTGTGGTACTAATGAAAATTATTTCAATAATTATTGGCAAAATGACTTTGTTAGTTTGTAAGTTACTAGGTCGTGGATCAGCTTTCCCAGGAACTATTACTTACAAACTCAATAAAAATATTTTAAAAGAGTTTAAAAAGCCCAACCTAGTAATAGCAGTTACTGGTTCTTCTGGCAAGGGTTCTACTACTAAAATGATCGCCGAAGTTTTGAAAAAACAAGGATTTAAAGTCGCCTATAACGATAAAGACTCCAATGAGCGTTCAGCTATTATTACTACTCTTCTTGAAAATTCAACTTTGACTGGTAAATCAAAAGTTAACGCTTGCGTCTTTGAAATGGACGAAAGATACGCTAAATATGTCTTTAAAGATTTTAGGCCAGATTATGTGGTGATCACTAATATCACAAGAGACCAACCACCACGTCAAGGCCATTATGATTTCGTCTATGAAGAAATTTTAAAAGCCTTAGATCCTAAAACAGAACTTATCTTAAATGCTGACGATCCTTATCTACAAAAGTTTGCACTTTTAAAGAAATTTAAAATTACTTACTATGGAATTAATAAATTAAAATATTCTTACAAGAAAAATATCTTTGAAGTTTTAAACATCTCTCACTGTTTGAAATGTCAGCATAAACTTGCTTATAACTACTACCAGATCGAATATCTTGGAGACTATTACTGTAAAAATTGTGACTTTAAAAGACCAAAAGTTGATTATGCTGTAACGGATTTTGATTATGATAAACAAGTCATTACTATTAATAAACGTTATAAAATAAAAATGAACAGTGATATTTTATTTTCTTTATATAACACCGTAGCCGCTTTTGCAGCTTTAAAATTATGCAAGATCGAAAACAGTTTTATCTGTGATGTTATTTCTAATATGAATCGCAATAAAAAGTTATATGACAACTATTCTTATAATTCAAGAGATGTCTATGTTTTAAATAATAAAAATGAGAATGCTACTACTTTTAATCAAGCTCTTTTATATAGTACAAGAAAGAAAAATCTCAAAACTTTTGTTATTGGTTGGTGGCAAATTTCAAGAAGATATCCTTATGATGATCTTTCTTGGTTATACGATATTGAGTTTGAGCTTTTAAAAAATGAAAAAATAGATACTATCATCGTTGCAGGACCACAGAAATATGATTTAAAAGTACGTTTAAAATATGCAGGAATAAATCCTGATAAGATTAAGTGTTTTGATAATTTATATGCTGCTAAAAAGGCGATTACTGATTCTAAAGGCGATATTTATGCTGTCTTAAACTTTGATTACGTTGGTCCTTTTAAAAAGATTACCGAGGTGGAAAAATGAAAAAAATAGTTATTTGTCATTTGTATTATGATTTAATGAATCTTTATGGGGAACTTGGCAATATCAAAGCTCTTGCACAAAACTTTGCTCTTCAAAACCTAGAAGTAGAAGTTATTAATGTAACGATCAATGAACCAATTAACTTTAAAGATTATGACTTTATTTACATTGGCTCTGGCACTGAAGAAATGCGTGATCTAGTCTTACAAGATCTTTTAAACTATCAAGAAGAGCTAAAAAACTATCTTAAAAGTGGTGGCTTTATTTTAGCAACTGGCAATGCCTACCCTCTTTTTGGAAAAAGTATTATTAATGCCAAGAAAGAAGAAATAAAAGCTTTAAATCTTTTCTCTTTTAAAGAGGAAGAAACTAGCCGTATCGTTAAAGAAAGAACTGTAAAAACTGATTTTCTAACAAATGATCTCTATGCTTTTGAAAATCACTTACATAAACTTGATCAAGATAATGATTGGTTCAATGATCCTGAAGTCTTTAAACATTTCTATGGTACTTACTTAATTGGACCAATTCTTATAAGAAATCCCCAACTTTTAGAATATTTAATTAAAACATGGCTTGAAACTAACAAATTACCGTATCAAAAGTTAGATTTAACTTTAGAGAATCAAGCTTATCAAGAGTTTATTACTTTTAAGAAAATTAAAAACAATAAAAAAGCTTATTTAAAAAAATATAAAACTGGACTTAACTAAGTCCAGTTATTTTATTTATAAAATAGTAAGTGCCCTTGATACTCTTCTTTAGTAAAGTCACTTTCTTCTAATTCTTTTTCAAACTCTTTGGTAGTCTCATCCGGTTTAATAACATAAAAAGCGTCTTCCACTACTTCATCTGGCAAAGAAAGATGATAATTAGCATAAGTGTAAAGATTATTGTAATTTTCTACTTCCTCTTCTTTTTTACTAGCATTAAAGTCATAAGGTGACTCTTCGTTTGCATATAAGATATAAATCCAAGGTTGATGAACATCAAGATGCAAATAAAGATCTTGATCTTCTTTTTTATCTAAAGCATATTTTAAAACCTCAACTGTGTCTTTACCTACAAAAGGAATATCTTTATAAACATTATTATAGTCATAATAATAAAAATTAAAGAAAGCTAAAGCCATAACTAGATAAAGGATAATAACTATCCAAAAACCAGTTTTAAATTTATAGTATAAATATTTAATTGCCATAAAAACAAAGTATAATAAAGCAATATAAATGGAGTTAGCTCGGTTAACATTTAAAGGCGTCAAGGCCATTAAAATTAGATTAGCAATAAATAAGAATAAGAAGAAAACACTAAGGTTAAGCTTTTTTTCCTTTAAAGATTGATATGTCTCTTTAATAGTAATTATTAAACCTAACAAGGTCAGTGGAAGAGCAAAAATATAGATTGTACCAACTTCATGCAAAGAGTTGTAAACAAGACCATCGGCGATAAAAACATTTTTAGCTTGCAGTAAGTTACCAAAAATATTATTAAAGTTGATTTCTCCACCGCGATAGGAAAAAAGTTTGGGAATAGTAATATTAAAAACATTAATCTGTTCTAAATAACCCATGTTTACTAATAACATTAGAATCAATGGCAGAGCCAAAAGGAAAAGAGGAATTCCTAAAATTAGAATATTTTTAAAATTAATTTTTCTGATATATAATAAATAAAGCAAACTTAAAAATAAGA
>USBW01000084.1 GCA_900553045.1 uncultured Mycoplasmatota bacterium
AAAACTGGTAATTAGATACTAAAAAGCAAGACTGATATTTTAAAAAAGTTATTTTTATCTGTTTCTTTAAAGCTAAAAGATAGAGTTCTTTTTCAAGTTCTTTCAAGGTATTAGAATTAAAATAAATATTTCCTACTTTAAAATTATTTAAAAGATAAAAAGCATCAGCTAAATGATCAGCATCACCATGACTTATTACTAAATGATCAATTTTTCTTATCCCTAAAGATTTTAAATAAGCTATTAAATTTTTGGCATTATAATAGTTTTTACTCTCACCGGTATCAATAACTAAAGTTTGCTTATCTAAGAAAAATAAAGAGCTATCTCCTTGACCGACATCAAGCATTAAATAAAAATCTGGGAGGAAAGAAAAAGCAAAGTAATGCCAAGATAAAAAAATACTAAGGAGAATAAAACAACAAAGTTTTATTTTAATTTTACTAAGTAAAAATAAGATGAGGAGCAAGTAGTAAAGAATTATTTGCCAAGTTTTAAAGGAAGCTAAAATAGTAACAGGAAAAATATCTATTAAAATTAAAGAAAAGTTGGAAAGATCTCCAAAAAAGATCAATAAAAAATTACAACAAGGTAAAATAAAAACAAGAAGACAAAGTGGTAAAAGAAGATAACTTACCAAGACAGTTGCTAAAATACTATTAAAAATGCTAAAAATATTTATTTGATTAAAACTTTGAACAGAAATAGGCAAAGAGATAAAAAAAGCTAGCAGCGATGTCAAAAATAAACTTTTAAAATAACTAGTCTTCTTTTTTAAAAAAAGAAAGAAAGCTAACGAAATAATACTAGAGTAAAGAAACCCTAAATCATAAATAGCCAAAGGAGTAAAAATCAAAATCGAAAGAATAGCTATTAATAAAACTTTTGATGAAGATAAGGATAAGGAAAAACGCTTATTAAAAAGTAAAAATAGATGAAAGATGATACTGCGCATGATCGCTACTTTAAAGTTTAAAAGAAAAGCATAAAATGATAAAAAGATCAAAAGGATGAAAAAGATCTTGTCTTTTTTTAGCCGTTTAAGAAGTTTTTTTAACAGAGTTAAAAAGAAAGTAATATGAAAACCTGATATAGCAAAAACATGGATTATCCCATTGTTATTAAAAGAGGTTTTAACTTCTTCTTGAAAATAAGAATTATCTCCCAGTAACAAACTATAAAGATAAGGATTATTAATCGTGGAAGCACGTTTAAAGAAAAGATTTTTTAATTGGTAAAAGATTGAAGTATTTTCTTTAATTAAAGTTATTTCTTTTATTTGGTAACTACCTTTATAACCTTGACGGAAAAGATATAATTGATAATCAAAAGCATTTTCTAAAGTAGGTTTTTGATAAGCTAAAGGAACTGCTTTAATAGCTATTTCATCACCTAGATTAAAATTAAATTCGTCATAGTAATAAGCCATTATTTTACAAGACCCAATAAGAGTAAGTTTATAACCATAATCTTTTTTAGTGATCTGTGTAACTTTAAAAATAGTGTCTTCAAAAGCTGTTTCAGGATAATTAAACTTAGGTATAAAAAGAAAGCGAAAAAGTGCTAAAAGAAATAAAATTATTAAAAAAGTTTTAGAGTTTAAGATAGTCTTTAATTTTTTCATAAGTTGCTTCCCCAATACCTGAGACATTTTTTAGTTCTTCTAAAGAGTTAAACTTGCCGTACTCTTTGCGATAATCAATAATAGCTTGTGCCTTGACCTCTCCTATTCCTGGTAATGTTATTAACTCTTCTAAAGAAGCCTTATTAATAGCTATTTTGCCATCTTCTTTTGTAGTTGCTACTTCTTCTTTAGAAGATGAAGAATTAAAGTTTTGAGAATTATCCTCCGTATTTAAAGTCTCTTCTTGTAGTTCTTCTTGACTATAAACATAAATAACCATCGCATCTTCCAAAAGCATACTAAGGTTAAGATTAGAAGTATCAGCTAAAGATGTTACTCCTCCTGCTTGCTCAATTAATTCAAAGACTCGGCTATTTTTAGGCATTTGATAAACACCTGGATTCTTGACACTTCCTTTTATTTCGACGTAAATTTCTTGAGAGGTTACTTCATCTTCTTCCAAGCTTAATAAATTTTCACTAGAAGTATCAATTAAAGAGTAAAGAACATTAATTTTTTGTTCAAGGTTAGTATAGCCATAGTAAGAAAGTCCAATAAAAAGACATAAAATAAGCAAAACTAAACTAGTAAACAACAACTCCTTCCGGATAGTTAAAAAAGCAATGATTTTTCCCATAAAAAATAATCTCCTTTCATAGAGATTATTAACAATAAAATTTAAAAGTCCTAAGCTCGTGCTTTAACTTTAGATGGCGTTTTTACTGCAAGAGATTTATTAGTCTCATAAGCAATTCTTTGGACAATAGCTAAAGATATTAATAATGACCAGCAGATACTACCACCATAACTAATAAATGGAAGAGGAACTCCCGTTATTGGAATAAGACCTAAGACACCGCCAATATTAACAGCAATATGCAGGAATATAAAGAAGACAATACCATAACAGATCATTTTATGGGACTCTTTTTTAGCTTTTTTACCAATTGCCACAATTCGTACCAATAAAAGGAAATATAAAACAAATAAAGCAATACCCCCTACTATTCCTAGTTCTTCAACTAAAATAGCAAAGATAAAATCAGTATGAGCCTCTGGCAAATATAGATATTTTTGAGTACTATTACCCAAGCCTTTTCCTAAAAGACCACCACCATTAATAGCAATATAACCATTACAAAGTTGATTACCAGTTGTTAAGTATTTTGAACAAGGATCAAAGTAATCAAAACGTTGTAATTTATCCATAGGAATCAATTTATCCTGGAAGATTAAAACAGCTCCTTACTAAAGCGCTACCCACTCCAAAAACAATTTTTTTAATTCTTGGAGAAACTGGCGAAATAAAGAAGATAAATATAGTGACACACAAAAATATTAAAGCAGTACCATAGTCTTTTTGTAAGATGATAAAGCCAAAGATTAAAAAGACGAACAAATAAGGAAAGAGCATTTTTTTAATGTCATCATTATCTTTAATATTTTTTTCATAATAGGTTGCCAGTAAAACAATGATGGAAACCTTAATAAATTCACTAGGCTGGATTCCAAAGCCATTGTATCCTATCCAGTTATAAGCACCATTAACAGCAGTACCGTATAATGCTAGGCAAGCAATAATTCCTGCTAAGATAAAGGTAATTACCCACGACAAAAAAGAATAGGACTTAGTATGAAATTTACAAATTATAAAACTAATTATTAGACCTAATCCTAAAAAGAGTAATTCTTTCATAAAATATCGGCCAGGATAAGCCTCATTCATGTAAGCAGTAACATTAGAAGCAGAATAGATCATAATGAGTCCCCAAGCAAATAAAATTAAAGAATAAAGTAATAATTTTTTGTCACAATATCTTAAAAACTTTATCATACACTATCATCATATTAATAATATCAAAATAAAGACAAAAAGTAAATGGAGACTACACATTAAAAAGTAGCTCTTACGCTATATTAGGATTGATTGACGACAAGAGTGACACGAGACCCATGGTCCGAGTAAGCACTACCCCAATGGCGGTGAAAACTGAACACGCCGGCGCTGGAAGCATCACCAGCGCGACCTCCACGGTGGAACCAAGGGTTGCCAGAGCATAGAAACAATGAGTAATCGCTGTACCAACCATTGTTATCGGAACCAGATTTTTTAAGAATTTCTTTAGTTGCATCCCCCAATTTACCTCGTTTATAAGCAGCTGTATCATTATAAGTTGTACCATAGGTATAACGATCATAATATTTTAAAGCCGGATGAAGATTAGCGTTCCATGTACCTGCACTTCCAACATAGAAACTACCATCTTCATTCACCATATTACCCATAACTCTATCCCATAAACCACCACTCATATCATATATTCCATAAATATTTCCGGTAGTTGAAGCTCCTACTCCCAAACCTTTAGCTTTATTACCTTTAGTATTATTATCGTTAATTAGATAGTCATCATAAGAATAACTTCCATATGCTCTATGACTCACAGCCCCACCAACTGCTCCACCACTTCTTCCTGTGTAAGTGTCATACCATGTATCAATATTTGATCCATCCTCAGCTGTTTGTCGAT
>USBW01000085.1 GCA_900553045.1 uncultured Mycoplasmatota bacterium
ACGGAAAACAAATACAAAAAAGCATTTTAAGTTCTTTGATTTAGTATTTAAAAAGCAAAATAAAACTACTCTCAAATAAAATTGAAAGTAGGTGTTATGGTAACTTGAAAATACAAGCTTAGTATTATAATGGTGCCGAAAGACAGAATTGAACTGTCCGCTGATCCTTACCAAGGATCTGTTTTACCACTAAACTAAATCAGCATTTCAATATTTCAATATTTCAACATTTTAAATTTTAACAACATCTAACAACTTATCAACCAATTTTAACATATTGGTATAACCATTATAACAAATTTTTCAAATTTTACAATCAATATATTAAAATTTTATGCAAGCACTCTAAAATTACTAACTACAAATTCCTATTTTAAGTTAAAATATCTAAAGTTTGCTAATTTTACATTTTTTATGATAGGTAAATGAAATTTAAATCCAGGCCATTGACTATCAAAAAAATGCCAACTATAATTTAATTGGATACAATAGACAAAAGCCTATTGTTCACATAAGGAGGTATTTTATTGAAAACAAAAGTAGGTTATAGTGAAAATGTTGATGCTTTCGCATCTGGAAAAGAAACAGCTCAAATGGCTAATGTAATCGAAAATCCTCAAGTTGGGTTATTCTTTACTAGTGTAGTTCAAGACCAAGAAGAGCTTATGAAAGGAGCAAAAAGCATTTTAAAAGATGTTCCAATCATCGGTTGTACTTCATCAGCTGCTATATGTACACAAGATGGATATCTAAATAAAGAAACTGGTTATTCTGGTATGATGCTTTTCGGTGGTGACTTAGAAGTAGTAACTGCTGGATCTAAAAAAACAGCTGAGCCAGCAAGAGAAATCGGAAGAAGAATTGCTAAAGAAGCCCTTAGCAAAAGAAAAGGTAATGACAAAGAACCTGATTTCTTCTTTATGACTGCTTCACCTGCCAATGAAGAAGAATATCTAAAAGGTATTCAAGACGTTATTGGTAACATTCCAGTCTTTGGTGGCTCTGCTGCTGATAATACTGTAGAAGGAAAATGGAGCATTTTAAACGATGGTGAGACTTATAGTGACGGTTGTGCAATTGCTATTTTCTATACTGATAGCGAAATGAAAAACTTGTATACAGGAGCTTACCATGAAACAGATAAAGCAGGTCTAATTACTAAAATAAGTGGTAGTAGAACTTTAGTGGAAATTGATCATGAACCAGCTTTGAAAAAGTATGCAGAATGGACTGGCAAGAAAATTGAAGATTTAATGGGCAATAACTTATTAACTGAAACAATTGGTGCCCCACTTGGAGTAAAAGATCCAATTGGTAAAGTAATTGCTGTCCGTCATCCAATGTATGCTAATGATGATCTATCAATGAATATTGGAGCAGACTTGGCAGTCAATACAGCTGTAATTCTTCTTACTAACAGCCCAGAAGGTATTTTAAAAGCCAATGAAGAAACTATTAATAAGGTTAATAGTTTGATGCAAACAGAAGCTAATAGTTACTTCTTAGTTCACTGTGGTGGCAGAAGATTAGGTCTTGCTCTTGCAGAAATTGAAGATCAAATTTATCCTGAAGTTAAAAAAGTAATTCCAAATAAAGAATTTTTAATGGTATTTACCTTTGGTGAGTATGGTACTGGCGATCATTCATCTAATACAGTTGGAGGTCTTTCATTATCATATACAGGATTTAGCGAATAATTTTAAAGAGGTGAAATATGAAAAGTTTAATCGGCAATAACTGGAAAGACTCCAGTGATGGTAAAATAATTGAAGTAATAAATCCTGCAACTAACACTCTTGTGGACACTGTCCCAAGTTTAACTAAAGAAGATGTAGAAGAGGCAATCGACGCTGCTTATGAAGCTCAACCAGAATGGGCTAAAAAATCAGTAGTTGCTCGTTGTGAAATAATGGCAAAATTTAGTAATTTAGTTGAAGAAAATAAAGATTTACTAGCTAAATTATTATCTTGCGAAACAGGAAAGCCAATTAAAGAAGCATACAATGAAATTGCTAATATTCAAATAGGAGTTCCTGCTTATATCGAAAAAGTAAAACATGAATATGGCAATATAATTTACCGTGGAACAGAAAAAGGACAAGAAAATACAATTCAGTATACTATTCAACAGCCTCTTGGCGTAGTAGTAGCAATTATTCCTTTTAATTTCCCAAGTGATATTTTTATCAATAAAGTACCACCTGCATTATTGATGGGTAATTCCGTTATTTTAAAACCAGCTAGTGCTAATCCACTAACTCTTACAAAATACGTTGAACTTTTAGTAGAAGCTGGTGTTCCTAAAGGAGTAATCAATGTCGTTCACGGCTCTGGGTCAGTAGTTGGCAAAACTTTAACCAGCAGTCCAAAAGTTGCTATGGTAAGTCTTACTGGTAGCACTGCTGCCGGAATCGATGCTGCTACTAACTGTGCTAAACATTGTGCCCACAGTTCTTTAGAACTTGGAGGTAATGATGCTTTTATCTTATGTGAAGATGGCGATATCGACCTAGCTGTCGAAGAGACAGTCTGGGGTAGACTATATAATACTGGTCAAGTTTGCTGTGCTAGTAAAAGATTCTTAGTTCAAAATTCAGTTAAAGAAGAATTTATAAACAAAATGATCGCTAAAATCAAAACTTTAAAAGTCGGCATGCCAAGTGAAATGGATACTGACATTGGTTGCCTAATCAGCGAAGAGGCAGCTATTGAAGTTGAAAGACAAGTAAATCAAACAGTTCAAGAAGGTGCCACTATCGTCTATGGTGGTAAAAGAAATGGAGCTTTCTATGAACCAACTATTCTTGATAATGTCACTAAAGATATGGAAGTTGCTAAAGATATGGAAATTTTTGGCCCAGTAATTCCAGTAATTGGTTTCAAGACAATTGACGAAGCTGTTGCCATTGCCAACCAATCTATTTATGGCCTTTCTGGTTCAATTATCACTAAAGACTTTAATAAAGCTATTAAAGTTAGTGAACAGATGGAATGTGGTGGCTTCGTAATCAATGGTGCTAGTTTCTTTAGATCATTTGAACAACCATTTGGTGGTTGGAAATACTCAGGAATTGGTAATGAAGGAATCATGACAACTCTAAAAGAGATGTCAAGAACTAAAACTGTGATTTTAAAAAATGTTACTAAATAAAAAAGGGCAAGATGGTCTTGCTCTTTTCCTTAAAAAACAAAACAAATATAACAAAAAGGAGACTTAAATATGTTTAATTATGAAAATAGAATTGTTGTAATAACAGGAGCATCTTCAGGACTTGGTGTCCAAATGGCTAAAGGCTTTGCTTCAAGAAAAGCTACTTTGGTTATTATAGCAAGACGCGAAGAAAAACTAAAACAAGTTAAAGAAATGTTAGAGGAAATGGGATCAGAATGTTTGGCAATCAAGTGCGATGTCACCAAAGTTGAAGATGTTAACAAAGCTGCTGAAATAGTTATGGAAAAGTATGGAAAAGTAGATGTCTTAGTAAACTGTGCCGGAAGCGCTAAAAACAATGGTGTCTTAAATATGACTGATGAAGAATGGCAATTTACTATTGATACTGACATGAATAGTGTTTTCTATGTCACTAGAGCATTTGCTAACATTATGAAAAAAAATAACTATGGTAGAATTATTAATATTGCTTCAATGTATGGAATGGTCGGTAATATGGCTATGGATACAATTGCTTACCATACTAGTAAAGGTGGCGTTATTAACTTTACAAGAGCAGCTGCTGCTGAACTTGCTAAATATAATATAACTTGTAATGCCATTTGCCCAGGTTACTTTGACACTGAACTTACTCATGAAACTTTGATAACTGAATCATTTACTAATTATATGAAAGCTACCGTTCCACTTGGAAGATACGGTCATGAAGGTGAATTAAACGCTGGAGCTATTTTCTTAGGAAGCGAAGAAGCTAGTTATGTAACAGGAGTAATATTACCAATTGATGGTGGCTATACTGCCGTATAAAATATATAAATTTTAATAAAAAACAAAAGCCTCTACAAAAGGCTTTTTTTGTTAGAACGACAAACTATAAAATATTATGACTAACTCAACTAATATCATAAAGTTCTATTTTTAATCGTTTTTCACATATATTAATATTAAGATATATCAATAAAAATGATATTGCTATT
>USBW01000086.1 GCA_900553045.1 uncultured Mycoplasmatota bacterium
ATTTAAAATTACCAAGGAAGAAGACATATATTTTACTTCTTCTAATCTAACACGACTGGAGAATCTTTCAAAGACTGTCTCAATATCTAGACCATAAGTAAGATCAATTGACATTTTTTTAAACTCTTCTGCAATTGGACCAGTAAGTTCAGTAGAAACTAAAGCGACACTCTGCATGATACTCCTGCCTGATTTAAAAGCATTATTCATAATAATGACAGCTTTTAAAAGATCGTTTTCCATCTGGTGTTGTTTCATTTTATAATCGATTGCAAGAAAGATATCAGGGATAAAAAAGCCAATTAATAAAGCTAACAAAAGTTGTAGAGGTGATATAACTTTAAGTCTTAAAACATCAGAGATAATCGTAATAAAACAAGCAAGTAAACTAATAACTATCTTAGTAGAAATATAATCCATCTTATCAGTTCTAATTCTCTTAGTCTGATCGACATATTTCTCATATTTTTCACTATATTTAGTAAAAACAGCACTTTTCTTTAAAACTTTTGATAAATTACTAATTATTTTTGCATAAAAGTTAGCGATTTTATCAAAAAAAGACATCGGCTTATCAGTAATAGCATCAATAGTAAAATTAGCTATTCTTTTTTCTTTGCGCAAAGCCTTGCTAAGTTTTAAAAGATATAGAGCGACAACTAATAAAACTACTATTAAAATAAACTGAATGGCAATATTTAATTCGCTCATCTTCTCTTTCACCTCCTATTTCATAAATTCTAAGAAAATATCATCGATACTGTCGATACCTTTACTTTTAATTTTTTTATAAACTTTTGGAACATATTTATAAAGAATGAAGCTACCATCAACTTCGCCACTATCAGTTAAACCTTTCTGTTTGAAAGCAAAGATCTCTTTTAACCTAATATCGCCATCTTTAAGGTCAACTACTTCACAAATACTAGTGATCTTACGTTTACCATCAGATAATCTTTCAATATTAACGACAATATTAATAGCATTAGCTATATACTCACGAACAGCCAAAACAGGTATTTCTAAGCCACTCATCAAAACCATCGTCTCTAAACGATTTAAAGCGTCCATAGGACCATTAGCATGCAAAGTAGAAATAGAGCCATCATGGCCGGTATTCATCGCCTGTAGCATATCAAAAGCTTCTTTGCCACGAACCTCACCGACAATAATACGATCAGGACGCATACGCAAAGAGTTGCGAACTAAATCACGAATAGTTACTTCCCCTTCTTGATCATAATTAGTGTTACGAGTCTCAAGAGTAATAACATGATGCTGTTTCAAATGTAGCTCTGCTGCATCTTCAATAGTAATGATACGTTCCTCATCATTAATAAAGCTAGACAAAACATTTAAAACAGTTGTCTTACCACTACCAGTACCACCACAAATTAAAATATTTAACTTAGCTTTAACACAAGCATCTAAAAAACGAGCCATATAAGGAGTAAGAGTACCATTACGAATCAAATCATCAATCGTATCCAGATTCTTCTTAAATTTTCTAATTGTTAAAACTGGTCCATTTAAAGTAAGTGGTGGAATAATAGCATTAATACGTGAACCATCTTTAAGACGTGAATCCACCATCGGATGTGCAAGATCGATCGTTCTGCCAAGTGGTTCAATCATTCTTTGAATAGTTCTTACAATATGATCTTCATTAATAAAAGAAACCGTTGTATCTTTTATTACTTTACCATCTATTTCAATATAAATATCATTAGGACCATTAACCATGATTTCAGTTATATTTTTATCGTCTAAAAGCTCAGTAATCGGACCATAACCATTGATTTCATTATCGATTAGATTAAAGATATGATTACGTTCAAGGTTAGAAAGATCATAGCCTTCTAAAGCCTTATCGATCTCATCATTAATGTATTCTGTCAAATATTTACTATCCGGAATATTATTATCTAAAATATTCTGAATAATTTTATTTCTTAAATTATCTAAAAGCGCCTTATCTCTAAAAATATTATAATCATCAGGCATCTCTATGACAGTTTTTTTATTCTTTTCAAGTTCAAAGGCATCCTGTAAAGTCTTTCTCATTTTTTTGCCTCCTCACCAATTAGTTTTTTTGCAATCGTTTTAAAATGTTCTAACTCCTTGCGATAGCTTAAAGGAACTTTTTTATTATCTAAAAGGAAATTTCCCTCCATCAGATATTCATCGATATTTTTTAAATACATGTTTTTAGATATGGTGTAATCAACATTGCGTTTTACCATGTTTCTAATATCATATAAAGAAAAATAATTACGACTTGGAGCAATGCTCTCATTTAATAAAACAACAATGTTTTCATAATTAATATCCTTCATAATTGCAAAGAAGGACTTACTATTTTTTAGATCAAACAGATCGTTAGTCAACAAGTAACAAATAGAATCGCTATCATCAAGAGTAAGAATAGTAATATCATTTAAAATATGAGTTGTATCAATTAAGACTACATCGTACTGATAAATAGCATTACGAAGAATTAATGATATGTATTTAGCTCCTATTTTATTAGCTTCGCGAGGATCTTTAGGAGAAGCGATAATATCAATATTAGAAGAAATGTTAAAAATATAGTCTTTAAGTGCTTCATATCTATTATTAGCAAGATCTAAAGCCAAATGGTACATCGTCTTAGTACAGCCAGCATTTAGATAAGTAGCAATATTACCGCCATACAGATCAAAATCTAACACTAAGACTTTCTTACCTAAACTCTGATAAGCATAAGCTAGATTTAAAGTAGTAGTAGTCTTCCCTACTCCTCCTTTAGTAGAAAAAACAGTAACTATTTTCCCCTTTTTAATCTTCATTTTATCCCTCTATTCTTCTAGATTTATTTCAATATTATAATTTTCATAACCAATTATTCTTCCAAAATAACTAGGAATTACTTTAGTAAGTTTAATATTATCTAATGATAATTGTTCAACAATAACACTGGAATCATTTAAAATAATCATATCTTGAACCTCTAAAGAGGTCTTTCCCTCTTCCAGATAATCTCTAGCTAAAAAAGCCAGATCCTGCAAATTATTTTTTTCGTAAATAATAAAACCAGTATCAAATATATAGGCAAAGCAGATTACAAAAATCGGTATTAAAACAACAAACAGAGCAAAAGTCTGACCACGGTTATTATTCATCAAGGATGGTCCTTTCAACTTTGATAAGATATGGATTATCAAAGAAAAGATTGGAAAAAGGCGTAACAAGAAGCACTTCTTTCGTCATCACGACATTAGCAAAATCAGTATTATTAGTAACAACGTAATTGACATCTTCATCTAAAGTACTTTTAATCTCATTCGTGCTTTTATCATCTTTGATCATATAAATAACATCATTTAAAACGCTTTCAAGATGATTGCGTTCATAATGGACATGAGCAAAATCAATAATAATAAATAAAATCATTAAAATAATAGGCAGAATTAAGACAAATTCTACTAAAGCTTGACCTTTATTGTTTTGCTTCGCAATAACCTTCACCTGGTTTTTCCCCTTTAACATATTCTTCTCCAACTAAAGCACATGAAGATTTAGTCATCGCATCTTTTAAATAGCCTCCCAAAAGAGTTACTAAAGAAATAGCAATGACACTGATAAGTGCAATAATTAAGACATATTCTACTAAAGCTTGACCTTTTCTATTACCAATTTTCATACTATCACCTATTCTATGATCTATTTTATAATTAATTGTAGAAAAAGTCAATCAACTAAAGAAGAGAACCAAATTATTAAAATAGTTTACATGTCAAAAAAAGAAAATTCTCATTTAACACGAATTTTCTTTTTAATTTCCGAGAAACACTCCTCTTCGCTTAAAGTAGCATCAATTCTAAAAACGTTTTTAAAAAGTTTAATTGTATATTCATAACCTTCTTTAGCTTTAGTTAAAGTCGCAATATTTTCACTGCGATCCATAGAAGGTCTTTTACTTACTCTTGATAAAGCTACTTCCACTGGAACATCGAAGTAAAAAGTCTGATCAGGATCATCGACCAAAAAGAGTAAGTCTCTAATAAACTTTAAAAAAGGAACGTTATAAGCAT